>JAZLIL010000097.1:0-5813 GCA_045617405.1 Lachnospiraceae bacterium
GTTGATGCACTTCTTCATGTATCTCAGATTTCAAAGGATCGTGTTGAGAAGCCCGCAGATGTTCTTAAGATCGGACAGACTGTTACCGCAAAGATTGTTGAATTTAATCTCGCAGACAAGAAGATCAGTTTGAGCATCAAGCAGCTCGAGGCTCCCGCAGCAGAGGATGAGGAAGCAGTTTCCGAGGCAGAAGAGGATAACAATTAATTGAAGCTTAATTGGGCTGGCAAGGAGTTTTCCCGGTCAGCCCATTTTTTTAAATAAGGAGTAGCCATGCTGGGAAGCTATGAAGATTTTAAGACAGCCGTTTTGAAGCAGACAGCTATCGATCTGAGTGCCTATAAGGAAGCGCAGATGAAGCGCCGTATTGACGGCTTTATTACAAAGCAGGGTTTTGATACATATCTTGCTTTCGCGGAAGCAATCAGGACAAATAAACCTTTGCTTGAGAGCTTTGTGAATTATCTTACGATTAATGTTTCTGAATTCTGGAGAAATCCCGATCAGTGGCAGATCCTTGAAAAGCAGATTCTGCCGGAGCTTATTAAGAACAACTCCGGAACACTTAAAATCTGGAGCGCAGCATGCTCAACAGGTGATGAGCCTTATTCACTTGTTATGCTTCTTGAAAAGTTCATGCCGCTTTCGAAAATAAGGATTTTTGCTACGGATCTTGACAAACAGGTACTTGAAAAGGCCAGAGCAGGTCTTTATTCGGAAAAGAGTCTTAAAGGTCTTCCGAAAGAGCTTATGACGAAGCATTTCAGAAACATGGGCGGTGACTGCTTTGCTGTCAGTGATGAAGTAAAGCGATGCGTTGAATTTAAGGAGCACAATCTTTTGAAGGATGCTTATCCGACAGGCTGTGATCTTATAGTGTGCAGAAATGTTCTGATTTATTTCACTGAAGAAGCAAAGGACGAGATTTTCCTGAAGTTTAACAAATCTCTTCGTGACGAAGGCGTTCTTTTCCTTGGCAGTACGGAGCAGATTATACAACCGAGAAGATTCGGCTACAAGACGGTTAATTCTTTCTTTTATCAGAAGACAAATGTATAATGATAATCTGTCTTTTAGTATGATAATTGACTGTTGGTCTGTTTAATAATTGTATTGATTTTTCAATGACATAAATGTATCATCAATTTAGCGGTTAACGCAAATTAATGCAATTGGAGGCAGAAATGGAATTCGAGAAGGTTAAGAAGATCATCTGTGAAGTAATGAATGTTGATGAGAATGAGGTAAGTATTGATACAACATTTGTTGATGACCTTGGAGCTGATTCGCTCGATGTTTTTCAGATAATAATGGGGCTTGAGGAAGAGTTTGAAATTGAAATCCCAAGCGAGGATGCAGAGAACATCATGACGGTCGGCGACGCAGTAGAGTATATAAAGAATGCGGTAAACTAAACTAACGGAACTGCAGATAACTGCAGTTCCTTATTTGATTATTGTGTTTGAAACGGTGGTGAATACTGAATGAATCACGGTTATGAGGGTTTAAGAGAGCTTGAGGCATCAATAGGCTACGAGTTTTCTGATAAAGAGCTTTTGATGACGGCACTGACCCATAGCTCCTTCGCGAATGAATTAAAGATTAACAAGTGTGAATATAACGAACGTCTTGAATTCCTTGGCGATGCAGTTTTGGAGATAATTGTAAGTGAGTTTCTCTATTTTCATGAGCCCGATGTTAATGAAGGCAGTCTTTCAAAGCACAGGGCCAGTCTGGTATGTGAAAAGGCACTCGCCGAATGTGCGAGGAGAATCAGTCTCGGAAAGTATCTTCGTCTTGGTAAGGGAGAACTTCTTTGCGGAGGTGCTTCGAGAGATTCAATAATTTCCGATGCAATGGAGGCTGTAATCGGAGCAGTGTATCTGGACGGCGGCATTACAAAAGCGAAGGAACTGATAGACGGGTTTGTCCTCTTTGATCTTGATAAGCGCGATCTTTATAAGGACAGCAAGTCGGCCCTTCAGGAACTTTGCCAGGCAAAATTCAAGGACAGAGCGGTCTACGATCTTCTTGATGAAGTCGGACCTGAGCATGACAGGATTTTCAAGGTTCGTGCAAAATGCGGGCAAAGGATTCTTGCCGAAGGGGAAGGCAGGACAAAGAAGGCGGCTGAACAGGCAGCTGCAAGCCGTTCGTTAGAATTAATCGGAAGAATGATGTGAGGGATATCTGAGGTGTAAACATGTACTTAAAGAGTATTGAGATTCACGGCTTTAAATCTTTTGCAAATAAGACACTCCTTAAATTTGATCATGGCATTACCGGTGTTGTAGGTCCTAACGGCAGCGGAAAAAGCAATGTCGCCGATGCTGTAAGGTGGGTGCTTGGAGAGCAGAGCGCTAAACAGCTTAGAGGAACCAGCATGCAGGATATTATCTTTGCCGGAAGTGATGCAAAGAAACCTCTTGGTTATGCGTACGTTACGATTACCTTTGACAACAGTGACGGTTCTCTTGCCGCAAGCTTTGAAGAGGTGAGCGTTACAAGGCGTGTCTACAGATCCGGAGAGAGTGAGTATCTTATCAACAACGCGCAGTGCCGTCTCAAGGACATTCAGGAGATGTTCATGGATACCGGAATAGGTAAGGAAGGCTATTCTGTCATCGGACAGGGTCAGATTGACAAAATTCTTTCTACAAAGCCCGAGGATCGACGTGAGCTTTTTGATGAAGCTGCCGGAATAGTAAAGTTTAAGCGAAGAAAGACACTTGCTGAGAAGGATCTTGCCGAGCAGCAGGATAACATGGAGAGGATATTCGATATCCTCACCGAAATCAACAGGCAGGCAGGACCTCTCAAAAAGCAGGAGGAGGTAGCGAGAGAGTACCTTAAGCTTCGCGAGCAGCTGAGAAGCGTTGAAGTAAACCAGTTCCTTCTTGATTATGAAAAGACAGCCACGGAGCTTGAGAACGTTGAAAAGAAGCTTGGTATCGTTTCAGAAGACTATCGGAAGACAAGTGAGGAGTATGCCGGCGCAAAGGGCGAGTATGAACGTCTTGACAATGAACTCAATGATTACAGGAAGGCTCTTCTTGACGGAAGAAGTTATGAACAGGAGCTGAGTGTCGGAATCGAGAAGCTTGACGGTGAGGAACGCCTTATAAGGGAACGCCTTGATGTCATCGCCGGAAGCCTTATTCAAACCGATGAACGAACGTCTCAGATTAATTTAGAAATTGACAGGAGAAAAAGTTTGCTCTCCGATGAAGAAAAGAAGCTCGCAGAGTATAAAAAATCCGGAGACAGTGTCAGTGAACTGATTGATGAGAATACAAAATCAATCGGTATGTGCCGAAGCGAAATAGAGAATACAAAGCTCGCCATAGAAAAGGTAAAGTCGGATATGGCAATTCTATCCGAGACAGATTCTTCAGCAGCTATTGATATTACAAGGCTTAAGACGCTTTCCGAACAGTGCGGGGCTAAAAAGCAGGAGCTTAAGTTAAAGCTTGAGACATCGGCCGTAGAGCTTGAGAACAGTGAGAGGCGTGAAGCGCAGCTTCGCAGGGAACTGCGCGAAATGGCTGATAAGATTACGTCCATGAATGCAGATGCTGACGGACTTCTTTCCGAGTGTGAGGCACATGAGGCCGAACTTGCCTCTCTCGTGCGCAAGCATGAGGAGAAGAACAGCCGGTATCTTATGGAGGTTTCCAAGCTCGAGTCGATGAAGAATATTGCTGAGAGGTATGACGGCTACGGAAATGCAATCAAGCGTGTCATGGAAAGAAAGTCCATTGACAGGGGAATAGTCGGTGTTGTTGCCGATGTAATCAAGGTTGACAAAAAGTACGAGACAGCAATCGAGACAGCACTTTCGGGAAATATACAGAATATCATCACTGATACAGAGGCGACGGCAAAGGGACTTATCGAATTTCTGAAGAAAGAAAAGCTCGGTCGTGCGACATTTCTTCCCCTTGATGCAGTTCGAGGAGGAGAGGAGCATAAGCTTCCGGTTAACAAAGGCGTCATTGACTATGCTAACAGGCTTGTAAGCTGTGATAAGAAGTACGAAGGATGCATGAAGCATCTGCTCGGTCAGATTGTTGTCACGGATACTGTTGATAATGCTGCAAAACTTGCAAGAGAATACAATTACACACTTAAGATAGTAACACTTGAGGGAGAATTTCTGGCTCCCGGCGGATCGATTTCGGGCGGTGCCTACAAGAATTCGGGAAATCTTCTCGGCAGAAATCGCGAGATTGAAGAGATGAAAAAGAATGTCTCCTCTCTTAAGGCTGAACTTGAAGCAATGGTTGTTAAGCGCGATGAGCTTATCGACAGGATTGCAGCCAAGAAGCTTCAGACAGAAGAAATCAGAGGTACAATCTCCAAGCTTTATGTTGATCAGAATACTCTGGTCATGAATGTCAACAGAGAGTGCGAAAAGCGAAACGAGATTGTATTTGAACTAAACTCGTTTAAGAAAGAGATAGAGGCATCAGAAGCCAGGGTAGGTGAGATTTCTTCCGAGATTGCAAAACTTGAGGAAGGACTTTCAAAGAGTACTGAGACTAAGGAAACTCTTCTTTCTGCTGTAGAAATCAAAAGCGCTGAACTTGATATGCTTTATGCAAAGGAGAAGGAACTCCTTTCAGCAGAGCTCGAGCTGAAACTCGCATCCACGGATCATGAGAAGAATGTTCAGTTCGCGCAGGACAACATTCAGAGAATTAAATCTGAGACAGACACGCTTTTTGCGGATCTTTCCCAGATTGAAGAGAATGCGAGGGAGTCACGTGAGACGAAGGATCGAAGTCAGAAGAATCTTGACGAATGCATTCGCCATCGGGAGCAAAGTATTAAAAAGCTCGAACAGCTGAAGACGAGTCTTACCGAGATTAACCTGAAGCTGGAGTGCACCGGGAGCAGGCACAAGAGCTTCCTTGACACGTGGGAACAGCTTGGTGCAAGAGTTAATGAGCTTGATAAGGAATCCTACAGGCTAAGCGCCCAGAGAGATAAGCTGAATGATCAGTCATATGCCCAGACAAATTACATTTGGACAGAGTATGAGCTGACATATTCAACAGCTGAGGCGTTCAGATCCGAGGAATACTCTTCATATGCGGCAAATAGAAAGCAGATATCATCTCTTAAACTTGCGATAAAGGATCTTGGGGATGTCAATGTCAATGCAATCGAGGACTATAAAGATCTTGCCCAGAGACAGGAGTTTTTGAGCACACAGTACGCCGATCTCTCAGAATCCGCAAAGAGTATTCGCGAGATAATTGCACGTCTTGATGATGAGATGAGAAAGAAATTCGAGCAGAATTTTGCAAGTCTTAACAAGCAGTTTGATATCTGCTTTAAGGAGCTTTTCGGTGGAGGTAAGGGCACTCTCGAGCTTGTTGAAAATGAGGATGTGCTTGAGGCGGGAATAAGGATTATTGCACAGCCGCCGGGGAAGAAGCTCCAGAATATGATGCAGCTTTCCGGCGGAGAGAAGGCGCTGACGGCTATTTCGCTGCTGTTTGCGATTCAGAATATGAAGCCGTCGCCGTTCTGTCTTCTCGATGAGATTGAAGCGGCTCTCGACGAACCGAATGTCAAGCGCTTTGCAAACTATTTGAAGAAGCTGACAAGAAGATCCCAGTTTATCGTTATCACACACAGAAGAGGAACGATGGAATGCTGTGATACTCTTTACGGTATTACCATGCAGGAAAAAGGTGTATCGGCGCTGGTTTCTGTCAGCATGATAGAAGGTCAGATGGATAACTAGTGCAGCGTCCAAAAATTAACTGGACCAAAAACGCAGAATGAATTTTCGTTCTGCAAAG
>JAZLIL010000098.1:0-3578 GCA_045617405.1 Lachnospiraceae bacterium
TAGGCGACGGACTCAGAGACGCTCTCGATCCAAAGCTCAGAAGATAGGAGGACAGCCATGGAAAATTTATTGGAAGTAAAACATCTGACTGTAACCTATCGCACTGAAGCAAGCGTTGTACAGGCAGTAAACAACATTACATTTACACTTGCGCCGGGAGAAACCCTCGGACTTGTAGGCGAAACCGGAGCAGGAAAAACAACAACAGCAAAAGCAATTTTAAGAATACTCCAGGAGCCTCCTGCACAGATTGATGAAGGAGAAATCATCTTTAAGGGACAAAACCTTTTAGATCTTTCCGAAAAGGAAATGAGAAAAATCAGAGGTAAGGAAATCTCAATGATCTTCCAGGATCCTATGACGGCTCTCAATCCTATGGAGCCTGTCGGTGAACAGATTGCAGAAGCAATCAAGCTTCACGACAAGAGCTTAAATAAAGTTCAGGTCAAGCAAAAGGCAATGGAACTTTTGGAAATGGTAGAGATTCCTGCAGAAAGATATCAGGAATATCCGCACCAGTTCTCCGGCGGAATGAAGCAAAGGGTAGTCATTGCGATGGCACTTGCCTGCAGCCCGACTCTTCTTCTTGCGGACGAACCGACAACGGCTCTTGATGTAACCATTCAGGCTCAGGTGCTTGAGCTTATGAAAGAGCTTCGCGAAAAGTTCCATTCATCCACCATACTCATTACTCACGACCTTGGTATTATTGCTCATAATGCCGACAAGGTTGCCGTAATGTATGCAGGATACATTATGGAGATAGGAACTCTTGAAGATATCTTTGATCACGGACAGCATCCGTACACAATAGGTCTTTTCAATTCCGTTCCGAATCTTGATATGCAAAACAAAAGACTTGCAACCATTCCGGGCCTTATGCCCGACCCTGCAAATCTTCCTGACGGATGCCCGTTTGCTCCGAGATGCTCGCACGCAACAGAAGAATGCAAACACGGCAAGATCAGAACAGTCGAAGTTACTCCCGGACATTTTGTTCGCTGCATAATGGCAAAGGAATAGATCATGGATACAATATTAGAAACCAAACATCTTAAGAAATATTTTAAGACCAAGGCAGGACTTCTCCATGCCGTTGATGATGTTTCCTTTACCATAGAAAGAGGACACACCCTCGGTGTTGTAGGCGAATCCGGTTGCGGTAAATCAACCTTGGGAAGAACACTTATCCATCTTCACGAAAGCACAGACGGACAGATATTCTTCGAAGGAGAAGATATTACTAAAGTTAATAAACATCAGCTCTTTGATTTAAGAGCTGATATGCAGATGATATTCCAAGATCCTTATTCTTCTCTTAACGGAAGAATGATGGTTAACGAAATCATTGCAGAGCCGCTTGTAATAAGCCGTCAGTTCGTCAAAGACGAAATCGATGACATGGTTGCAGACCTTATGCAAACTGTTGGTCTTGATATGCGTTTTGAAAATTCCTATCCTCACGAAATGGATGGAGGAAGACGTCAAAGAGTCGGCATTGCAAGAGCACTGGCTTTGAAACCCAAATTCATCGTATGCGATGAACCTGTATCAGCACTGGACGTTTCGGTTCAGGCTCAGATACTCAATCTTATGCAGGATCTTCAGCAGAGCAAGAAGCTTACCTACATCTTCATTACTCACGACCTTGCGGTTGTAAAGTACATTGCAGATGAAATCATGGTAATGTACCTTGGTCAGGCTGTTGAAAAGTGCGCCGCAGACGAGCTTTTCAAAAACACCCTGCATCCGTATTCACAGGCACTGTTATCTGCCATCCCTGTTCCGGACATTCATGTCCCGGCACCGGTCGTTGCGCTTAAGGGAGAAATTCCTTCCCCAATCGACCCAAAACCGGGATGCAGATTCTACGCTCGCTGTCCGCACGCATGTGAAGCATGCCAGCAGCCTCAGGAACTAAAAGAGGTTATGCCGGGACACTTTGTTGCATGCTGCAGGGTCGGCGAAATATAAAAAAGTTTTCTAATGCTATTCTAAGAAATATATTTAAGGAGGAATCTTATGAAACGCATTTTAGCAATTCTGCTTGCTCTTGCAATGGTATTTTGCTTTGCAGCATGCGGAGAAAAAAAGGAAACAGGAAATGAAGAAAAGACTCCTGTAAAAGACAGCATCGTAATCGGATGCGAACAGGAACCATATTCACTTTCCCCAATCGAATCTACAGGTGCTCCATCTGCAAGAATCAGAAGACTTATTTGCCAGGGTCTCTTCGAAATTGATGACAAGGGCAACTACATTCCACTTCTTGCTACAGAATGGACATGGAAGGACGACGTTACACTCGAATTCAAACTCCGTGAAGGCGTTAAGTTCACAGACGGAAAAGAATTCAAGGCTGCAGACGTTGCATGGTCTATGAAGAACGCTCTCGGAAGAGGTGGAATCTTCGATAACTATGTAAAGGACACAACAATTATTGATGATCACACAATCCAGATCAACTTCCTTGCACCGAACTCAGTTTGCTTCGACTTCTTTACATCACAGCACTTCCCTGTTTATAACGAGGAAGCTTACACAGCTGATGGTAACGAATTCGCATACAACCTTATCGGAACAGGTCCGTATAAGCTTGTTAAGTGGAACACAGGTGAAAGCCTTACAATGGAAGCTAACCCGGATTACTGGGGAGAAGCTCCTGCAATTAAGAACGTAACATTTAAGTTCATCACAGAAGAATCCCAAAGAACAATGGAAATGGAAACAGGCGGAACAGACATCGACGTACAGGTTGATGCAGGAAACTTCTCCTACTTCCAGGACGAAACAAAGTTCAAGATGGCTTCTGCTGCAGACCCGTTCCTCAGAGAGCTCTTCTTCAACATGAGCCCTGCAAAGAACAGCCCTGTTTGCGACCTCAGAGTTCGTCAGGCTATCGCTTATGCATTCGATGCTGCTTCAGTTCAGTCCAGCCTTAAGAACGGCGCAGGCTCCACACCTACAACAAATATCAACCCACTCTATGCTTCCATCTATGAACCGGGCAGTGAAATCCTCTTCAAGTATGATGTAGACAAGGCAAAGGCACTTCTTAAGGAAGCAGGATATGAAACAGGACTTAAGCTTGTTGTTCTTGATGACGCAACAGAAGATTACAAGAACTTCTCTGAAATGCTGATGGGTGCACTCGATGCAGTTGGCGTTGAGGTAGAATTGCTCACAAGAGACTACACAACATGGTACGATACAGTTTGCAAGAAGGAAGAATGGGACCTCTGCTGGTTCTCACTCGGTGATGCTACATCCCCTGTATACGCATTCAATCACTTCCTTGGTGATGGCGTAAGAATTGCTTCCCCGGATTTCACATCCTGGTGAAACGACACATTCCTTGATGCTCTTGAAGAAGCATCTGTTTGCAACGATCCTGTAAGATATAAGGAACTCTTCCAGATCATGAACCAGTGCATGATAGAAGATCTTCCGATGTACTCATTCTATGTTCAGGAATCCACAGCTGTTTACGGAGCTGATCTTGTTGGCTTCGAATTCAGAAACGGACTTCTCAACATCGAAGAAATCTCTTTCAAGTAAATCGTAAATTGTAGTATTTA
>JAZLIL010000099.1:0-4202 GCA_045617405.1 Lachnospiraceae bacterium
ATCCGGAGCTTGCAAGGCAGCATGCCCGCGAGAGTGCAGAGGCAGTCAGGAAAGAAATGCAGTAGAAATTATATAATGTATGCCATCCCTCCGGCAGATTTGTCGGAGGCTTTTTTTGTCCCCACCGGTTCCGTTTTTCAAAAAAATAGAACCAAAATAGAACCGCTAGGCCTCTCACTTTAGCGCACTAAAGTGTTTTTTCACAAAAATAAGGCTCCCGTGAAAACCTCGGAAGCCTTGATTTTACTGACTTTTTAACAAATCGATTTCAATCATTCGATGATGGAAACAACCTTACCTGAACCAACGGTACGTCCACCTTCACGGATAGCGAAACCAAGACCGATTTCCATAGCGATGGGATGAATCAGTTCGATTGACATCTCGATGTTATCGCCGGGCATGCACATCTCTGTGCCTTCGGGAAGGTTTACAACACCTGTAACATCAGTTGTTCTGAAGTAGAACTGGGGTCTGTAGTTGTTGAAGAAAGGAGTATGACGTCCGCCTTCTTCCTTAGTAAGGACGTAAACCTGAGCTGTGAACTTCTTGTGGCAATGAACTGAACCGGGCTTTACAAGAACCTGTCCACGCTCGATGTCTGTTCTGTTAACACCACGAAGGAGGCAACCGATGTTATCACCGGCCTGACCTTCATCAAGGAGCTTACGGAACATTTCAACGCCTGTTACAACAACCTTACGGGTCTCTTCCTTAACACCAACGATTTCAACTTCATCCTGTACATGAACAACACCACGCTCTACACGGCCTGTAGCAACTGTTCCACGACCTGTGATTGAGAAAACATCCTCAACAGGCATAAGGAAAGGCTTATCGGTCTCACGAACGGGATCGGGGAAGTAATCATCAACTGTGTGCATGAGCTCGAGGATCTTGTCGCCCCACTCACCTGAAGGATCTTCAAGAGCCTTGAGAGCTGAACCGCGAACGATAGGGCAATCATTGAAGCCGTACTCTTCAAGCTGCTCTGTAACTTCCATCTCAACGAGCTCGATGAGCTCATCATCATCAACCATATCGCACTTGTTAAGGAATACAACGATTCTCGGAACACCAACCTGACGAGAAAGGAGGATGTGCTCCTTTGTCTGTGCCATAACACCATCAGTAGCTGCAACAACGAGGATAGCACCATCCATCTGAGCAGCACCTGTGATCATGTTCTTTACATAGTCAGCATGACCGGGGCAGTCAACGTGCGCATAGTGACGCTTCTCTGTCTCGTACTCAACGTGAGCTGTGGAGATTGTTATACCTCTTGCCTTCTCTTCGGGAGCCTTATCGATCTTATCGAAATCAACTACTTCGCCGAGTCCGAGTCTTGTTGCAAGAGTCTTGGTAATAGCTGCTGTTAATGTTGTCTTACCATGATCTACGTGACCAATGGTACCAATGTTACAATGGGCTTTAGTTCTTTCAAATTTTGCTTTAGCCATTTTGAATTATCCTCCTTAAATAATGCTCCTTCTCGAGCACAGCGTGCTAGAGAAATTATATTTCATGTTGTAAATTATTTCAAGTACTATTTTCAAGTACTTAAGTTTGTAAATCTGCCTCAATCCGCGCTTCCGGCCTTATCAGCCGTACTGCAAGATTCAGCCTGTTTCTGCCTCAATCCGCGCTTCCGGCCTTATCAGCCGTGCCGTTTGGACTTTGGAAATTATCTGCCCTTATCGGCAAGAACCTTCTCCGAAACATTCTTCGGAACCGGCTCGTAGTTTGAAAAGAACATCGAGTATGCGCCACGACCCTGTGTCTTTGAACGAAGAGTCGTTGAGTAACCGAACATCTCTGAAAGCGGTACATGACCTCTGATGAGCTTCGATCCGTTAACATCCTCTGTTGCCTCGATGCGTCCGCGGCGGGAACTGATATCTCCGATAACATCACCCATGTAATCCTCGGGTACCGTTACCTCAACTCTCATGATTGGCTCAAGGAGAACAGGATCAGCCTTTCTCATGGCATCCTTGAAGGCCATTGAGCCTGCAATTTTAAATGCCATTTCACTTGAATCAACTTCATGATACGATCCGTCATAACAGTTCGCGTGAACACCAAGTACAGGGAATCCGCCAAGAATACCGGCGCCCATGGCCTCTTCGATTCCTGAGGAAACAGCGGGGATATATTCCTTCGGGATAGCACCGCCGACTACAGTTGACTCGAATTCGTAGGTCTTTTCGCCGTTGACATCCATAGGTGAAAAACGAACCTTGCAATGACCGTACTGGCCACGTCCCCCTGACTGCTTGGCATACTTGCTGTCAACTTCAACTTCTTTTGTAATACCTTCCTTGTAGGCAACCTGAGGTGCACCTACATTTGCCTCAACCTTGAACTCACGAAGAAGTCTGTCAACGATGATTTCAAGATGAAGCTCGCCCATTCCGGCGATGATTGTCTGACCTGTCTCAGGATTTGTTGTAACCCTGAAGGTGGGATCTTCTTCTGCAAGCTTTGCAAGAGCATCACCCATCTTATCCTGTCCTGCCTTTGTCTTTGGCTCAATGGCAATGTCGATAACAGGCTCAGGAAATTCCATTGACTCAAGGATTACGGGATGCTGCTCATCACAGATTGTATCACCTGTTGTGGTGTTCTTAAATCCGACTGCTGCAGCAATGTCGCCTGAATAAACAGTATCGAGCTCTGCACGCTTGTTAGCATGCATCTGAAGGATTCTGCCGACTCTCTCCTTCTTGTTCTTTGTTGCATTCAGGATATAGGAACCGGTGTTCATGGTGCCCGAGTAAACTCTGAAGAATGCAAGCTTTCCAACGAAGGGATCAGCCATAATCTTGAATGCAAGAGCTGCAAAAGGCTCTGCATCAGACGACTTTCTTGTAATCTCATTTCCATCCATATCAACACCCTTGATATCAGGGATGTCTGTGGGTGCGGGCATGTACTCGATGACTGCATCGAGGAGTCTCTGAACGCCCTTATTTCTGTAAGCCGTTCCGCAAAGAACGGGAATGATGTCAACTGCGATGGTGGCCTTCCTTAAAGCTGCTTTAAGCTGCTCATTTGCAGGCTCTTCACCCTCGATGTACATCTCCATGAGATCCTCATCGGTCTCACAGATAGCCTCGATCATGGAAGCACGATACTTCTCAGCTTCCTCGACCATATCAGCAGGAATATCTTCTATAGTGACATTTTCGCCCTTCTCATCATTGTAAATGTAGGATTTCATCTCGAACAGATCAATGATTCCCCTGAAGGTGTCTTCTTTGCCGATAGGAAGCTGTACGGGAACAGGGTTCTTTCCGAGTCTTGTACGAATCATATCAACAACGTTATAGAAGTTCGCACCTGAGATGTCCATCTTGTTTACGAAAGCGATTCGAGGTACGTTGTACTTGTCAGCCTGACGCCAAACGGTCTCAGACTGAGGCTCAACACCACCTTTTGCACAGAAAACGCCGACTGCACTGTCGAGTACTCGCAATGAACGCTCAACTTCTACAGTAAAATCAACGTGTCCGGAAGTGTCGATGATGTTAATCCTGTGCTCAAGTGCATCGGGCTTCTTCTCGGTTCCTTCCTCAAGTGTCCAATGACAGGTAGTTGCGGCTGAAGTTATTGTAATACCCCTCTCTTGTTCTTGCTCCATCCAATCCATTGTTGCTGTACCTTCGTGTGTATCACCGATCTTGTAATTAACGCCGGTGTAGTACAGAATTCTCTCGGTCAGCGTAGTCTTCCCGGCATCGATGTGTGCCATGATACCGATGTTTCTAGTTCTTTCCAAAGGATACTCTCTTCCAGCCAAGGATTATTCCTCCAATTCTATTAAGTTGAAAACGGTTCTGCATGAAGCATCACGAAGAACCTTTGCTGATTGCCCGGGATATAAAATGCTGAAACAAGCATTTTATATGCCATAGCAACTACCAGCGGAAATGAGCAAATGCCTTGTTTGCATCTGCCATCTTGTGCATATCTTCTTTTCTCTTTACTGCGGAACCCGTGTTTGCAGCTGCATCCATAATCTCGCCTGCAAGTCTGTCAATCATGGTCTTCTCACTTCTCTTACGTGAAAATACGGTCATCCAGCGAAGAGCAAGAGCCTGCCTTCTCTCAGGTCTTACTTCGATGGGAACCTGGTATGTAGCACCACCGATACGGCGGGCCTTAACCTCGAGAACGGGCAAAGTCGGAGGCCAAGCGGG
>JAZLIL010000100.1:0-2107 GCA_045617405.1 Lachnospiraceae bacterium
GACTACCGATAAATACGCAAAGCCACTTCCCTCGAAGGCTGAGCTTGAAGCTGAGTACGATCGCCTCTTAAAGCTCCCTCCCGAGGAGCGTCCGAGCCACACCGCCTGCCCATGGCTGATTGACACTCGCGGAAATCTCCACCGTTGGCGTCCTGACTATAAGGATATCGAAGGCGGCTCCTCGGTCTCGTTCATCGGTCAGATCCTCGGTGATAATGTGACAACCGAAAAAAATTCGCTCAAACAGATCCGCGATCTTTCTGGCCATTTTGAGTTTGGCGATGCAGTCGGTCATCTTGCCGGCCGGGCTATGCTGCAGATACTCGGAGATAATAATGTAACGCCGGAAGAGAAACAGGCAGCATTAAATGGCGACTTTGACACCGCGGACACGATAGCACCGCTTCTTCATCGTGCCTTTCATCCGAACGACCCCATTCCGCGCAACGAGGACGGTAGGTTCAACGAGAACGCAACAGATCTTGCAACGGCTTGCGTAAGATTCTGCCACACATTTCTCAACTCGCTATACGACTCCGATCAGTATAGTGAAGATTTGTCTAATTTGTCTACTGAAGAAATTAATACTCTGCTCATAGAGAAAATCGGCACAATGAATAAGCTGGTTCTTGATCGCAACGATCCTACTGTAGGCGATGTTTCCAAGGCAAAGTATGAAAGCTTTCTCGATGCAGCAAACAACGTTCCCGGACTCACCGATTTCATCCGTGATCAATTTTTGCCCGCAATGGAGCAATACACGCAGCAGACCGCCAAGCGTTACACATCGCCGAGGAAATACAGCGGTGAGTACCCCGAAACGATGCTGCAGGATGTCTATAATGTGATTGAGAGAAATATAGATGCAGGTTATCCGACCGTTGCATCCACACCGGGCGACTCGGACAGAAGACAGTTCGGCGGCGTGGTCATGCGCCACGCGTACAGTGTCATTGGTGTGACACACCGAGAGATTGGCGGTCGTGATCTGAAATTCGTTATCCTCAGGAATCCCCACGGAAGAATGGGCCGCGAATACTATGAAGAAAACGGGGAAATCAAGTTCCGTGCGAATCCCGATGCTCCCGGCGGCGTATTTGAGATGGAACTCTGGGATTTCTATGAGGAGTTTTCGTCATTCGACTTCTCCCGCATTGCCAATGATAAACAGGTTCCCAATGCAGTACCCGCGCCCGACGCTGTACCCGCTCCTGATGCAGTACCTGAGCCCAATGCTGTACCTGCTCCCGATGTTCATGTTGTGAATGTCAACGACGGAGATAAGGGTGAGCTTTTCATCGGAAGCACAGTATCGAATTACGGCAGAGCACTGAGCGCCATTATGAACACGCTTGACAGAACCTCTAAGGACTCCGAGGCCTTCAAGAATCTTTACAAAAATGTTGAGAGCCTGATCAAAGATGACTATATATCTACTTTCCACGGTGGGACGATCAAGGAGTTCCATGACAATCCCTCTGTAACGGAACTTTTTACTTCCTGCACGACATATGAGGAGTACTGTGCGGGCCACAAGCGCTCCTTCAGCAGCCGCAGGGACAACCGCATTGAACAGGCAAAGAATCTGAAGCTGATCATTCAGGCACTCGGTGAAGGCTGCAAGGATCCAAAAGATTATCTTGCAAGGATGCTTGTTGAGAAGATGATGGCAGGAAATCAGAAATACGCATCCATGGCGGACGATGTCAAGGAACAGCAGATCAAGACCGTCATCAACAGCGCACAGTTCCGGTTTATGAAAGACTCTATGTCCTTCCTTGAGATGTCGAAGCTTACCGAGAAGCCCCTTCCCGAAATCCTCAAGAAGTGGAAATCCTTCGGTGACGGGTTAAAGAATGACAATATCGCAAAGAAGTACGAGCCGCAGACACCGGCACAGCAAGTTCCTGCACAGCAAGTTCCGGCCCAACAGGCACCTGTGCAGCAAGCGCCGGCACAGGAGGCTCCGGCACAGCAGGCGCCGCAGAACGTGCTTTGATGTGCGGTGGGAGAGCGGTCATCAGACGGAAGCAGGTTTACCCAAATCCGCCGCGTGATAGACTCCCCAACCTCGCAAACAGTCAAAACGTCTGGGAAAAGTCGGAGG
>JAZLIL010000101.1:0-14814 GCA_045617405.1 Lachnospiraceae bacterium
GTCATCTGCAAAGGAGACTTTTGACAGACTTTTGATTAGCGGCATCATCAGGACGGAAGGCAGTGATCAAAGTTCACTGCAAATTGACAGAAACGGACTTTTGAAGCTTCATCCCTATCTTCAAAAACGCATCCTGATGCGTGCACTTGAGATAGCGGGCGGCAGTCTGAAGGACATCGGTGACGCCCATGTTAATGCACTTCGCGGACTTCTTGACGCACCGACGGGAAAGAGCCTCTCTCTTCCCTACGGCGTGAAGGCCCGCACTGTATATGAACGGCTGATGATCGGAAAAAGCGACGCGGCTGCTTCCGATAAACCCTGTGGTACAATCAGCCTAAATACTTTTGATTTTTCAGAAATCAGGAAAGATAACGTCGGTGTGCCGATTCGGGAGCTGATTCCGAAGGACGGCGCGATCCAGTGGTTTGATTCCGGGTGCCTTCCGGGGAAGGTCACCGTGAGGACACGTCTTGAGGGCGATTATGTCCTGATTAAAATTCCGGGCGGCAGCTTCGGAAAGAAGCCGTTAAAAAGCCTGATGATTGACGCAAAGCTTGATCCTGTGCTTCGCGACACGATGCAGCTTCTTGCCTGCTCAGATCTGATCCTCTGGGTCCCCGGCATTCGCCGAAGTGACATCGGTTTCATCTGCGAAACCACAGAGCATGTTCTTGAGGCGGTCTGTGACGCAGGAAACTGACGAAATCACGCCTTGTTTGATCTGCCCGGCGAAGCGAGGCAGCAAACGAGCTTTTAATATGACAGATACTTCCAACAGGAGGATAACAATTTGAACAAATCATCATTTCGCGGATACGGAGCCTGTTTACTGATAACACTGATTCTTCTTGCAACAGTGTTCTTTTCGGGCTTCTTTAGCGACAGGAACGCAACAGTTTACAGCTATTCCGATTTCAAGACAAGTGTCGAGGAAGGCAGGGTGATGGCGGTCACAATCTCGCAGAATGCGGAAATTCCGACCGGCAAGGTTTCATTTACACTCGGGACGGGCGAGAACGGTGTTCTCAACTGCTCCGATGTTGCCGAGATTGAGCGGATATGCCGGGAAAACGACCTTAACTACACCATGAAGGATGTTACGAGGCCGAGTGTATTTTTAACCGAAGTGCTTCCTTACGTTCTGATGCTTGTTTTCATGTTCATTATGTTCATGTTTATGACAAGTCAGATGAACGGCGGCGGCAATTCAAAGCTCGCAAATTTCGGAAAAAGCCGCGCAAAAATGGCTGATGACATCAGTAAAAAATATAATTTCGGAAGTGTTGCGGGACTTAAGGAGGAGAAGGAGGATCTTTCCGAGATTGTCGATTTCCTCAGATCTCCCGAGAAGTATACAAGGCTCGGCGCAAGAATTCCAAAGGGAGTTTTGCTGGAGGGACCTCCCGGAACAGGTAAGACCCTGCTTGCAAAGGCGGTAGCCGGCGAGGCAAAGGTTCCGTTCTTCTCGATTTCGGGTTCCGATTTCGTTGAGATGTTCGTCGGTGTCGGTGCATCGAGAGTAAGAGATCTGTTTGCGGACGCAAAGAAGAATGCTCCCTGTATCGTCTTCATCGACGAGATTGATGCTGTCGCAAGGCGCAGAGGTGCCGGCATGGGCGGCGGTCACGATGAACGTGAGCAGACTCTGAATCAGCTGCTTGTTGAGATGGACGGTTTTGAAGCCAATGAGGGCATCATAGTTCTTGCTGCAACGAACCGCGTTGATATTCTCGATCCGGCCATTCTTCGTCCCGGTCGTTTCGACAGAAAGATTGTCATCGGTCGTCCCGATGTCAAGGGTCGCGAGGAGATTCTCGAAGTCCATGTAAAGGACAAGCCCCTCGGTGATGATGTCGATGTTATGCAGATCGCCCAGACAACGGCAGGCTTTACGGGTGCAGACCTTGAAAACCTTATGAATGAGGCAGCCATTGCTACGGCAAAGGATAACAGAAAGTTTATCACGGACGCTGACGTCAAGCGTGCGCTCATTAAAGTCGGAATCGGAACAGAACGCAAGAGCCGCATCGTTTCCGACAAGGACAAGCGCATCACGGCGTACCACGAGGCGGGACATGCAATCCTGTTCCACGTGCTTCCCGATGTCGGCCCCGTTTATACAGTATCGGTTATTCCTACCGGACAGGGCGCGGCAGGCTACACCATGCCGCTTCCCGAGAAAGACGAGATGTTCAATACCAAGGGACGTATGCTTCAGGACATCATGGTAGGACTCGGCGGACGTATCGCAGAAGAACTCGTCTTCGATGACATCACAACAGGTGCCTCGCAGGATATTAAGAACTGCACGGCAATTGCGCGTTCGATGGTTACAAAGTACGGTTTTTCAAACAATCTCGGTCTGATCAGCTATGGTACCGACGAGGACGAGGGCTTCATCGGACGTGATCTTGCGCGTGAACGCGCCTACAGTGAGATTATCGCCGGCAAGATCGATGATGAGGTTAAGAGCATTATTGATGAGTGCTATGAAAAGGCTCATAAGATAATTGAAGATAACAGGACTGTCCTTGACAGGTGTGCGGAGCTTCTGATCGAAAAGGAGCGTATCGGGCGTGACGAATTCGAGGCTCTGTTTGGCGAAAACAACGAAGGAACTGCGGAAACAACGGAAGAGGCCTGATTAAAAAACGGTGTTCGTGTTTCGCATGCGGTTTCGGAAAAGTGACGGTTGCGTGAAGACTCATTGTGCAAAACTGACAAAAACTTTTTAATATTGTTTAAAAGTTTGTGCACACTTAATCAACGGGTCTGTTATAATAACACACGTAAACCCCAATACATTATATAGTTTTTGCTACACCCCATAAGTAACAAAAATACCTTCTCCAAGATAGGACAGTCGAAAGGCTGTCTTATTTTCATCTATAGGAAAATGCGTCCTGTAAAGAAAACGGTTTTGATATAAGGAGTCGACTATGGATAACTATTTGGATCTTGCAAATGACATCAGAGTTCAGGCACTGTTTTCAGACGGAACAGAGTTTTTCTGCAGCCCGGGGGAGGCTGTGCCGGGCGATAAGGTCACGGTACGTCTCAGAGTTCTCTGGCAGAGTTCCGCTACAACAGCGGGCAGGGAGCAGGACGTGACGGAGGCAGCAGTTGTCATGGGAAACCGCGAACTTCCTATGACGATTGAACCCTCGAAGAACAGACAGATCGACATGAGATTCGCATACTACCGTGTCGACTTCGAAATCGGAAGCGAGCGGGTAGATTACTGCTTCAGAGTCAGGATTGCTGACTACACTGTCTATTACGACCGTGCCGGTGCAAGCTTTACGCCTCGCCGTGATTATCTTTTCAGCGTTATTCCCGGTTTTTCCACACCGTCGTGGGCTGACGGCGCTGTAATGTATCAGATATTTACCGACAGATTTGCCTGGGGAGATTCGGGCAACAATCCCGTTGATGATGAGTACTACTACATCGACCGTCCTATCCGTTATATCAGGGACTGGAACCGTTATCCCGAGAGCATGAGTGTTGCCCACTTCTACGGCGGTGACCTGACGGGCATCATGAAAAAGCTCGATTATCTTCAGGAACTCGGTGTAGAGGTACTGTATCTTAATCCGATTTTTGTATCCCCCTCTAATCACAAGTACGACATTCAGGATTATGACTATGTCGATCCTCATCTTGCCGTTATCATCAAAGACGAGGGTGAGCTGCTCTCACGGGGCGACAGCAATAACACACACGCTACGCGGTTTATCTGCCGCGTGACCGATCTTGCCAATCTTGAAGCTTCAAACCGCTATTTCGCAATGTTCGTCAGGGAGATTCATGCCAGAAATATGAAGATCATCCTTGACGGCGTCTTCAATCATTGCGGATCGTTCAACAAGTGGATTGATGCGGAGAAGATTTACATGACGTCAGGAAAGTACGAGCCTGGCGCATATATTGACGAAAACAGTCCCTATCATGACTATTTCGGATTCGACGGAGGAGAGTGGCCCGACAACAACCGGTATGAAGGCTGGTGGGGTCACAGAACGCTTCCGAAGCTCAATTACGAGGCGACGGAGGAGCTATGCAATTACATTCTGAGCGTTGCAAAAAAATGGGTAAGCCCGCCATACAACATCGACGGGTGGAGGCTTGATGTGGCGGCGGATCTCGGTCATTCACCCGAGTTCAATCATAAGTTCTGGAAGGAATTCCGCCGCGTCGTAAAAGAAGCCAATCCTAATGCTATTATTATCGCCGAGAACTACATGGATTCCGAGCAGTGGCTTAAGGGCGACGAGTGGGATACCATTATGAATTACGAAGCATTTATGGAGCCTGTCACCTGGTTCCTGACCGGTATGGAGAAGCATTCTGACCGGTTCGATGCCGGTATGCGCTGCAACGTCGATGCTTTCTTCAATACAATGAGATTCAACATGGCAAGACTCAACCACAAGTCACTTTCCTGTGCCATGAACCAGCTCAGCAATCACGATCATTCGAGGTTTATGACCAGGACAAACATGACTGTCGGCAGGACAGACCGTCTCGGAGCTGAGTCAGCTAACAGAAACATTCATCCCGAATTAATGCGCGAGGCCATTGTTATGCAGATGACATGGCCCGGTGCACCCACACTTTACTATGGCGATGAAGCCGGCCTGTGCGGCTGGACAGATCCCGATAACCGCCGTACGTTTCCGTGGGGACATGAAGACAAGGCGCTTTTGAAATTCTACCGTGACCTTATCCGGCTCCACAAGAGCTACGAAGCCCTTCGCGTGGGCTCGTGCGTCTTCCTCGGAGGACATGACGGTGCACTTGCCTACGGACGGTTTACTGAAGATGAATGTTTTGCTATCGCGGTAAATGCAGGTGACGGTCCGATGGACCTTGATGTTCCCGTATGGCTCATTGGAATGAGAAACGGACAGAGGATGATCCGCCTGGCCTATACCGACCGGTGGGGTTACAATTTCGGTGCTTCTCTATTCTTTGTCGAAGACGGATTCATCCGTGTACACCTTGAACCTGCATGCGCCGTGGTCATCAAGAACCTTCCGGACAACGTAATCTGAATTCCATGTCCGGTTCTCCGATAATTTGCGAGCCGCCGCAGGTCCATCACAAAAAGCCGGCGGAAATTGGCAAATGGTTTCCAGGCGTTTGCTGCACGGGTCTGCGGCGGCACGCAAGTTTTGCGGGAACCGGCCTGCGGTGAGTAGAGGTGGTGGATTTTTATGACAGACAGAATCTGTGAGGCGGAAGGTATTGATGCAGGCTTGTTAGTTCAGGTGCTCAGGGCTTCATATCCCGATGCGCGCTGCCGGCTGAATTACGCGGAGCCGTGGCAGCTTCTTTTCGCAACGATACTCAGTGCGCAGTGTACCGATGACAGAGTGAATCTGGTTACGGGAGAACTTTTTAAGAAATACGGTTCACTTAAAGGTTTTGCATGTGCCAATCAGAGCGAGCTTGAAAAGGACATCAGATCGTGCGGGTTTTACCGCAATAAGGCTGCGAACATAATCGGGTGTGCGAAGAGGCTTGTCGAAGAGTACGGAGGTAATGTGCCTAAAGACATTGATCATCTGACAGCGCTGCCGGGGGTGGGGAGAAAGACGGCAAATGTCCTCAGAGGAAATTACCATCACATTCCCAGTGTCGTGGTTGACACTCATGTGAAGCGGGTTTCCAAGCGGCTCGGGCTTACGAAATCAGATGATCCCGTAAAAATTGAGCAGGATTTGATGGCAGTTTTGCCAAAGGAGGCGTGGATTGACTTCAACCATCTTGTCATGGAGCACGGACGCAAGGTCTGCAAGGCACCTTCACCAAAGTGCGAGGCCTGTCCCCTTCGAAAAAATGCTCTTGATTAGAGGTTCTTTTTGGAATACAATACATAATGAGTTTTTGTGAGCCGAAGAGATGTTACGGGCTCACAAATCACGGTGCACACGGTGTGCTTCAGAAGTTTTTAGAGGATGTGAAAGACTTTGACGCAAGTGCTGCGGTGCGTTTGATGTCACTTCCGATAGAAACGGCATATCCGGCAACCCTGCTGGATTCGTCAGAAGCACCGCATTTGTCAAGAAGAGCTGCCCATTTGTCGAGGGCACGAATCAGAGTAAGATAGTTCTGGTCGGCCTGGGCAAGCATAGGAAAGTTCGGAGCACCGTAAAGCAGCTTCAGTTTTGTGTTGGTGAGTCCCGAAAAGTCGGCGATTTTTGCGCCTTCAAGCTGTCTGACGGACGATTTTGCACTTTCAATCTCCGAAATAGTCACTTCATCAGCTCCATCGGGAAGATAATCAAAGGGGAGCTTTGAGAAATCTATTGTGATGAAGCAGATGTCGGAGGTGTCCTTTCGCCTCGTGGAATTTGCCTCGGATTCGAGTTTCCAGAAATTTTCGGAATTCTGATGCTCCTTCGTGGCTGTACGATGTCTTGCGAGCGCAAAGATTGCAATTAAAATTGTGATGGGGACAACTAACCACATAACCGACACACTTTCTGCCCTATGGCAATGAATGAGAAAAGGGGAAATGACATGTTTAACAAAAAGGTTCAGAAAATAATTACTATCGTTCTTGCAATTCTTCTTGTTTTGGCGATGATTATTCCGATGCTTGCATACATGGTAAGGTAGCTTTCGGTTTTGGCGGTTTTCACCCGCCGCACCTTGTAAGGTAAATTTTACCGATTGATTTTTGCGTTGTCAACATTGTCGGCGCGGACAGTGATTCGTGAACGGAGCGAACGGCGCATCGGGTGGCTTGCGCCTGATTGGGAATATGAAAAACGAATTTACAGGATACAGCATTGTCATGACAGGCAGCTGTGCAGCGGACAGGATTCCCGCAATGCTTGAAAAGCACCGAGACAGGTTTTCAAAGGAGTTCATCGATCGTTTCGCACCGCGGGGCATGAAATACTCAGAAGGTATTCCTTGCGGCAGCGATGAGACGGGGGTTTCGGGAATCACCGGGAATCCGGCATGTGACGGATGTGACAGCGGGGGAATCAGTGCGGCTCTCTGGAGTCTCGGAGAACGTCTCGGCTGCGGTATGCGTGTCGAGCTTGGAAAAATTACGGTCAGCCAGCTTGCCGTCGAGCTTTGCGAGCTCGAGGATGTAAGTCCGTATGAGATCGGCGGCGGAATTGAACTCCTGGTCACTAAGGATCCGAAAGGAACTTTGGCGGGACTTCGCGCACAGGGCCTTGAGGCGGCAGTGATCGGGCAGATTACCGATGGAAATGACAGAGTGATAGTCTTTGGCGAAATTACAAGGTTTATCACACCAAGGTAACCGCTCGGGGGAGAGAAGATGATTTTCAGCTGTATATGGCTGAAATTGAAGGGAGAAGCATAAATGAAGGATGTAATCTTACGTTTACTTGAGAAAAATTCAAAGATCAACATACACGACATGGCGATTATGCTCGGACAGCCTGAAGACGCAGTCGCGGCGGCAATCGCGGAATTGGAAGCAGACCAGGTAATATGCGGCTATCCGACGCTGATCGATTGGGACAAGACAGACGAGGAGAGGCTGACTGCATTGATTGAAGTCAAGGTTACACCCCAGCGCGGGCGCGGCTTTGACGAAATCGCCGAGCGCATCTACAAGTTCGATGAGGTTGAGACTGTGTTCCTTATGTCGGGCGGATTTGATCTGACTGTCATCATCAAAGGCAGAACGATGCGTGAGGTTGCCACGTTTGTTTCCGAAAAACTCGCACCGCTCGACACTGTGCTTAGTACTGCAACGCACTTTGTCCTTAAGAGATATAAAGAGAACGGAATCATTCTGCACAACGAAAAGTCTGATGAGAGACAGATCATTTCCATGTAGAAGATTGCCGGACGCTCTTCATAAGTCCTGAAAAACTGATGAAAGGCAGATTGCAAAGTGAGAAATCCATTAAATTCAACAATTACGGACATCAAGCCTTCGGGCATCCGTAAGTTTTTTGACATAGTAACAGAAATGAAGGATGCAATTTCCCTCGGTGTAGGAGAGCCCGACTTTGAGACACCCTGGCACGTACGCGAGGAAGGCATCCACACCCTGGAGAGAGGGCGCACCGTCTACACATCAAATGCAGGTCTTCTTGAACTTAGAAATGAGATTTCATCGTACCTTTCACGCCGCTTCGGCCTCTACTACGATGCACGCAGGGAGATTCTTGTCACTGTAGGCGGCAGTGAGGCAATTGACATGGGACTTCGCGTTATGCTCGACCCGGGAGATGAGGTTCTCATCCCTCAGCCAAGCTACGTGTCCTATGTGCCCTGTACAATCATGGCAGGCGGAAAACCCGTCCCCATCAATCTGAAGGCGCAGAACAGGTTCAAGCTCACGGCTGATGAACTGCGCGAGGCCTGCACAGATAGAACGAAGGTACTTGTGATGCCGTTTCCGAACAACCCGACGGGTGCGGTCATGACACGTGAAGAGCTTGCACCGCTTGTTGATGTCATTATAGAGAAGGATCTCTTTGTTCTTTCCGATGAAATCTACGCAGAGCTGACTTACACCGGAGAGCGTCACTGCTCAATTGCAGAGTTCCCGGGCATGCGCGAGAGAACGATTGTAATAAACGGCTTTTCCAAGGCATATGCAATGACAGGCTGGCGCCTGGGATACGCAGCAGGTCCGCAGGAAATCATCACCCAGATGACGAAGCTTCATCAGTTCGCAATAATGTGTGCACCGACAACAAGCCAGTATGCTGCCGTTGAGGCCATGCGAAACGGAGACGGTGATGTCGCAAAGATGTGCGAATCCTACAATCAGCGGCGTCGTTTCCTGCTCAGCGAGCTTGACAGAATCGGTCTTCCGTGCTTTGAGCCACAGGGTGCGTTTTATGTGTTCCCGAGCATCAAGGCCACCGGCATGACTTCCGATGAATTTGCAATCAATCTGCTTAAGGCGGAAAAGGTCGCAATTGTCCCCGGAACCGCGTTTGGCGACTGCGGCGAAGGCTTCATGCGTATTTCATATGCCTACTCAATTGAAGCACTCAAGAAGGCGCTCGAGAGGATTGAACGGTTCATGAAGACGCTTTAATTTCGGCCGGAGACGGCTATTGTGTAATATACTATTTTGAGAGGATTGTTAAAAAATGGAACAGACGATAAACGTGGAGTATATAAACCCTTTTCTTGCAGCGAGCGTGACGGTTACAAAAGAAATCGCACGCATTGAAGCGAAGATCGGTAAGCCTTCGATTAAGGCGACAGCTTTTTCAAAGGAGTCACTGCTTATTATCATGGGAGTGACAGGAGAGATGAGAGGACAGGTTATCCTGAATTTCCCGCTTCCCACGGCGAAGGATATTGCAGGGCGTATGTGCTTCATGACATTTGATGAGATGAATGAGCTGGCCGAAAGTGCGGTCTGTGAGCTTTGCAACATGATTCTCGGCAATACTGCGACGCTCTTCTCCCTTAAGAACATTGCGATTGATATTACTCCGCCTACAATCTGCCGCGGCAGTGAAATCATGTTCACTCAGAACTATTCGGTCAACATTGCCATTCCCGTAAACTATGGTGACGGCCTTGGCTTTGAGGTGAATGTTGCACTTGCGAAGGAAGATAAGAAGTAGGGCCGACGGGGGAAGGCACTCCGCCGGGGGATAAAACGTCTTTGACGGTTTTGAAACGAAGAGACAGCACATTATGAATGTAGTACTTTTAGAACCCGAGATTCCGCAGAACACGGGAAACATCGGACGCACCTGTGTTGCCACGGGCAGCACGCTTCATCTTATCGAGCCGCTTGGTTTTAAGATCGATGAGAAGAAGATCAAAAGGGCAGGGATGGATTACTGGAAGGATCTCGATTATCACGTTTACAGCGACTACGGGGAGTTTTTGGCGAAGAATCCGAAAGCCGCAGGAAACATTTTCATGGCAACGACGAAGGCCAGGAAGGTCTACTCGGATGTCAGCTATCCGCCGGACTGTTATGTTATGTTCGGAAAGGAGAGCGCCGGAATTCCCGAGGAGATTCTTCTTGAAAACCGCGAGAACTGTGTCCGCATACCGATGTTCGGAGAGACACGTTCTCTTAACCTCAGCAATTCTGTAGCAATTATGGTCTACGAGGTTATGCGGCAGAACGGTTTTCCGGGTCTTAAGGAGTCGGGAGAACTCCACAGACTACACTGGTAGAGTATGAACGAAAAAGCATTAAGAATTTTAGAATACGGTAAGATCAGGCAGCAGCTTGCGGATCACGCGGGCAGCGCTTTCGGGCGCGCAAAGTGCCTTGCTCTCGAGCCGAAAACAGACATAGGGAGCATCAGACGTCTTCAGAAAGAGACTTCTGATGCTCTTAATCGCATTTACAAGAAGGGCGGTCTGTCCTTCTCAGGCATCCCGAATATCGGCGAATCCATAAAGCGCCTCGAAATTCGCTCTACGCTTACAATCACCGAGCTTTTGCACATAAGTTCAGTGCTTGAGGCAACGCTCCGTGCAAAGAACTACGGGCGCGGACTTACGGAGCGCGATGACGGCGAGCCTTATCGCGATTCGCTGTCCGAACGCTTTGAACTTCTAGAGCCGCTTTCACCGGCGGCTAATGAAATTCGCCGCTGTATTCTCTCGGAAGACGAGATTGCGGACGATGCGAGTGCGGGCTTGAAGGACGTCCGCCGCAGGATGCGCGCGGCCAACGACAAAATCCACACAAAGCTCTCCGAGCTTGTTGCGTCCCAGTCGACAAAGACAATGCTTCAGGACAGTCCGATCACCATGCGTGACGGCAGGTACTGTCTGCCCGTAAAGAGCGAGTACCGCTCGCAATTTGCCGGCATGATTCATGACCAGAGTTCCTCTGGAAGTACGCTGTTTATTGAGCCGATAGAGGTTGTAAAACTGAACAATGAGCTTCGTGAGCTCGAGCTTGCGCAAAAGCGCGAGATAGAAAAGGTTCTCGAATCGCTTTCTTCGCTGCTCTTTACCGAAACGGTGAATTTAAGCTACAATGCCGATACGCTTGCGGAGTTCGATTTCATCTTCGCCCGCGCCCTCCTTTCGAGGGATATGAAGGGCTGTGAGCCTGAATTCAACGCGAACGGTTATGTTGAAATCAGAAAGGGTCGTCATCCACTGATCGATCACAAAAAGGTAGTTCCCATCGACATCCGCCTCGGCGACGATTTTTCAATGCTCGTCATCACCGGTCCGAACACCGGCGGCAAGACAGTTTCCCTTAAGACAGTCGGTCTGTTCACGCTGATGGGCCAGTCAGGTCTTCATATTCCCGCACATGACGGGTCGAAGCTTGCCGTTTTTGACGAGGTCTTTGCGGACATCGGCGATGAACAGAGCATCGAACAGAGCCTGTCGACATTCTCTTCGCATATGAAAAACACGGTGGAAATCCTGAAGGAAGCCAACAAAAAATCGCTGGTGCTCTTTGATGAGCTCGGTGCCGGAACGGATCCCACCGAGGGCGCCGCGCTTGCGATGGCGATTCTGACGTCGCTTCACAACAGGGACGTTCATTGTCTTGCGACAACCCACTACAGTGAGCTGAAGGTCTTTGCACTTTCGACTCCGGGTGTATCCAATGCGTGCTGTGAGTTTGATGTGGAGACGCTTCGTCCCACCTACAGACTGATGATAGGAGTGCCCGGCAAGTCGAACGCTTTTGCTATTTCCACGAGGCTTGGTCTCGGAAGTGACGTAATCGACATGGCGGAGAGCTTCATCGGAACGCGCGACAAGAGCTTTGAGGATTTGATCACAGAGCTTGACAATATGCGAATCAAGACCGAGAGCGATCTTGATGAGGCTGCAAGGATGCGTGCGGAGGCAGAGGAGATCAGGGATTCCTACGAGAAGAAGCTTGCAAGATTTGAAGAGCAGCGCGAGAAGAGGCTTCGCGATGCCAACGAAGAAGCCAGGGAGATTCTTGAAGATGCCAAGGAATATGCGGATGAAGTAATCCGCAAGATGAATAAATTCGGAAAAGGCGGTTCGAACCGTGATGCCGAGAATGCCCGCAATGAGCTTCGAGGCAGAATCAGCAGCAGGGACGAGGCGCTCACCGTTAAGAAAAAGAAGCCTAAGGGAAAGACTCCGGACGAACTCAAAGTCGGTGACAGCGTACATGTCCTGAGCTTTAACGTGAATGGAAAGGTTGCGTCACTTCCCGATGCCAGAGGTAATCTTTTTGTTATGATCGGTGCGATGCGCACAAAGGTCAACATGTCCGATCTTGAAGAAATCGACGGGCAGGAGGAATTTCAGAGAGCCGGAGAGAAAAAGCCGGGAAGCGGCAAAAAGTCTTCCGACAGATCGGGAAGCATTGCCGCCGAGAAGTCAATGTCGGTTAGTGTCGAGTGCAATGTCATCGGCATGCATGTTGACGAAGCCCTCATTGAAGTTGACAAGTATCTTGATGATGCGTATCTTGCCCATTTGCCCAAGGTTACGGTAATTCACGGGCGCGGAACCGGAGCCCTTCGTGATGCAATCCACCAGAAGCTTCGCAGGACAAAGTACGTGAAGTCCTACCGCCTCGGCAGCTTCGGTGAAGGCGAGCACGGAGTCACGATTGTAGAGTTTAAGTAGACGGAAAGGATTCAGATGGATACAAAACAGAGAGTTCTTGTAGTAGATGATGATGACAACATTGCGGAGCTGATTTCGCTGTACCTTGAAAAGGAGTGCTACGAGACAAAGACAGCGGCCGACGGTGATGAGGCAGTGAAGCTGTTTTCTGAGTGGAAGCCCGAGCTTCTTATTCTTGACATCATGCTTCCGAAGCGTGACGGCTACGAGGTTCTTCGCGAAATCAGAAAGACTTCAAAGGTACCGGTTATCATGCTTTCAGCAAAAGGGGAGGTTTTTGACCGCGTGCTTGGCCTCGAGCTCGGCGCCGATGATTATATGGTCAAGCCTTTTGACACAAAGGAGCTCCTTGCCCGTGTTCACGCCGTTTTGCGCCGGTATGAAAGCCGTGAAGAGCAGATTGAGGCAGTTCCTTCCAATGTCAGACAGCCCGAAAACGGCGGATCGCACATGCCTAAGACAGACAGGGACAGCGTTTCATATGAAGAACTCTTCGTGAGCCTTTCAAATTACGAGGTTATTTATAAAGACGAAAAACTGGAGATGCCGCCAAAGGAAATCGAGCTTCTCTATTTCCTAGCAAATCACCCGAATCAGGTGTTTTCGAGAGACCAGCTTCTTGAGCGCATCTGGGGTTACGATTATTCAGGCGACACACGAACCGTCGATGTTCATATCAAGCGCCTTCGTGACAAACTGCCCGGCAATGCATTCTGGCAAATCGGAACCGTGTGGGGCGTTGGATATCGCTTCGAGGTGGTGGCGTAATACTCGGGGAATGCAGCCGACAAAAACACGACGGAAACCACCCAAATGGTTTCCCTGCGTTTTTTCCGGCTGGCATTCCCCTCGAGCGAGCGGCATGCCAAGACACGACGGAAACCACCAAGAGGGTTCTCATGCGTTTTTGCAGTCCGGCCGGGGAGAATAGGAATGAGGAAACTATCTCTTAGGATGCTTATCATATTTCTGATTTCGATTTTGCTTGCGATGGCGACGTTCAATTTCGGTGCGGGATATGTACTGAAGAGCCGGATTGAGAAACAGGAAATCAGGGATATGAAGATCCTTGCGAATTCAATAATCGATGAGTACATAGCTGAGAATTTCGGAAGTACCAGTACCGGCTCGGCGTGGGAATCTATGCTCTGGATTGCCGCAAACGGTGCGAAATGCAGGATAATCATCGTGAATTCGAAGGGAGTGGTCGTGAGTGATGCAGGCGGAGGCAGCGGTAGGCTGAACGGACGATGTGTTACGGGATACGATCCGGACGTTTACACCAAGAGCGGAATAGCTGATTACGATCTCGGCGGGATGCTTGATGAGCCCGGACTTTTTGTGAGCGACGGTATCATCTACGATTACTCGATCAGAGGATATGTTATGGTATCGATACCGAACAGCAGCATTGAGGCTCAGGTGGCGGGCATAATGGATGCAATCAACATCTGCTGCTTCGTCCTTTATGCAGTGATCGGTGTGACTTTCATATACCTGTACATTACTCTCGTGCTGCCGCTTGTGAAGCTGAAAAAGGCACTTGTTGAGTATGCCAAGGGAAATTTTGAATATCCGCTTAAGATGGGTGGCTCGATGGAGTACACAGAGCTTGCCGATACGGTTCGCTACACCGTTGACGAGCTCAAACAGACGGACGACTACCGGAAGCGGTTTGTGGCCAACGTGTCACATGATTTCAGGTCGCCGCTCACGTCTATCCGCGGTTATGCACAGGCGATGCTCGACGGGACGATACCGTGGGAGAAGCGCGAAAAGTATCTGAATATTGTACAGTTCGAAACCGAGAGACTTACTAAGCTTACCGAGGATCTTCTTGAGCTGAACAGACTCGATTCGGGCAGCATGGTACTTCGATTGGTGGATTTTGATATAAACAGGATAATTAAGAGTACAGCCACGAGCTTTGAGGGGAGATGCAAGGAGAAGCGTATGGTTATAAAGCTCGTGTTCTTCGAGGATGAGACCCTTGTCCATGCCGACAAGGAGAGAATCCAGCAGGTACTCTATAACATAATAGATAATGCAGTAAAATTCAGTAATCAGGATTCGCGTATTGTTGTGACCACACGCGAAAAGGGCGAGAAGGTGATGATTTCCGTTAAGGACTTTGGCCAGGGAATCCCGAAAGAAAGTATCGGAAAAATCTGGGATCGTTTCTACAAGTCGGATTATTCCCGCGGAAAGGACAAGAAGGGAACCGGCCTTGGGCTTTCC
>JAZLIL010000102.1:0-4567 GCA_045617405.1 Lachnospiraceae bacterium
TGATGAACTGGATGAGCTGTTTCTGAGTGAGCCACCTCGCGTAGGCAAAAGTTCAATGCTTATGTTCTATTGCACGTGGATCCTTGGCAAGTGGCCGGAGAGAAGCAATCTGTACAGCGCCTATTCTGATGTCATCACAAATGCGTTCTATAACGGCATTCTGGAGGTTCTGAGAGACCCATACACTTATCAATGGACAGATATATTCCCGGACAGGAAGATTGCATCCACCAACAGCAAGGAAGAGACCATAGACATTGACAGAGCAAAGAGATACAAAACTCTTACTTGCAGATCACTCTACGGAACCCTGAACGGTGCCTGCGACTGTAATGGAATACTCATATCCGATGACCTTATCGGAGGCATTGAGGAAGCCATGAACAAGGACAGGCTCGTTTCTTCCTGGAGCAAAGTTGATAACAACCTTATCCCACGTGCGAAAGAAAATGCTAAAATTTTATGGTGCGGCACTCGATGGAGCATCATAGATCCTGCCGGACTGCGTATAGACCTTCTGAAGCGTGACCCAAAGTTTGCAAACCGGCGTTTCAAGATTATCAACCTTCCCGCTCTGAACGAGAAGGACGAGAGCAATTTTGATTACCTGTATGGTGTTGGCTTCAGCACTGAATTCTATCATCAGCGGCGTGCTTCCTTTGAGCACAACAACGATATGGCATCCTGGCTTGCACAATACATGGGCGAACCGATTGAGCGCAGCGGTGCCCTGTTTGAACCGGAGGACATGCGCACATACAACGGTGTGCTGCCGGATGATAAGAACCTTGTCCGCATCTTCATGGCTGTTGACCCTGCCTTCGGCGGCGGTGACTTCACCGCTTCCCCTGTCTGCTATCAGTACATTGACGGCAGCGTGTATGTGCATGACGTTGTGTACAGCGACGGAGACAAACGCATAACCATTCCTCTGCTTGCAGATGCCATAGTGCGGAACAATGTTCAGGCGGTTCAACTGGAGGCTAACAAATCCACACTCGGATACAAGGAAGAGCTGGAGCGTCTTCTTGCAAAGAGGAACGTCAGAGTAAACATGACTACCCGTGTGGCACCGAACAATGTAGCAAAGGAGACACGCATATACGACAAGGCACCGGAGATCAGAGAGTTCTTTTTCCTTGATGAGAGAATGCGCGGAAAGGAATATCAGCAGTTCATGACGAATGTATTTTCCTTTACATTGACAGGGAAGAACAGGCACGACGATGCGCCGGACAGTTTAGCCATGGCAGTTGACATGCTGAACGGCGTTTCAAAGAAAGTTGAGCTGTTTACAAGGCCGTACAGATGACTCCACAAAATGTAAAATGTGCAGAACACTGCACAAATGTGAAACGTTCTGCACATTGCCTTATTAATATAGTAGTGTAATATTTACTTATCTGTGTTAAAGTGCATGTGGGTTGATGCTTGCTACTGTTCTTTTTCATTGATTTTCCTCCTGAAAATTCACTGCTGAATAGTAACGGCAGGAAGCGATGGGGAGTATATACACTCCCCATTGTCTTTTAAAAATCCCGTGGAGCGTGTATGGAAAAAATAAACATATACTGCCCGGAGTGCGAAAAGCACGGGCGTAAAAAGCTGCTTATGAAAGCAGACACAGATGCAAAAGGAATCGTGTACCCATACTGCAAGGAATGCAGACGTGAAGTAAAGATTGAATTAACAAAGAGCCTTTGAGCCGACGGAATGAGAGAAATCTGTTCTGTCGGCTTTTTATTTTGCCGTGAATGGAGGCGGGTAAAACGGAAACTAAATATGAGCTTTTATCTGTATATCCGCGTGAAGGCCTTCACGGAAGACAGAAGATCACAACGAATGCAAAGGCAATCACACCGGAAAATGTTGTGCAGGTTATCACGCAGGCTTATTCGACACATCTTCAGAACAAGGCTGAAATCCAGTTCCTCTATGACTACTACAGAGGCAGACAGGATATTTGCCATAAGACAAGGCCTGTCAGAGAAGCTTCCGCAAATAACATCGTCATGGCAAACCACGCAAACGAGATCGTCACGTTTAAGACGGCATATCTGCTTGGTGAGCCTATTCAGTACATCTCTGAAGGCAACAGCAAGGACATTTCCGAAAGCGTGAATACGCTCAATACGTACATGCGCGAGGATGCCAAGGAGAGCCTTGATAAAGAGCTGGCTGACTGGATGCACATTTGCGGCGTTGGTGTCCGCATGGTTCTACCTGCTGCAGCGGAGAGTGAAACACCGGTTCTTGTCTATACGCTTGACCCAAGAGAAGCATTCTGCGTTTATTCCGGCGGCATTGACGGCAGACGTATGGCAGGCGTGATTGAGCAGGAAGACTTTGAAGGCAACAAATACCTTTCTGTTTACACGGATACGTTCTACTGTGAGATAAAAGGCGACAGCCTGAATGCTCTGCCTGCAACTGATATGTTTGCCGGTGGCACCATTCAGTATCACATCATGCGTCACGTTCCTGTTATTGAGTACAGTGACAATATCGCAAGGATGGGCGCTTTTGAGAGCGTCATTCCACTCTTGAATGCCATAAACCAACTGGAAAGCGCACGTACTGACGGCGTTCAGGATTTTGTCAATGCGTATGACGTGTTCCAAAACTGCGAGATTTCCAAAGACACTTACACACAGCTTTCTCAGGGCGGACAGGCAATTCAAATCACATCCAATGTGGCAGGTCTTGAAGCGAAGGTATACCGCATTGCTTCTGAACTGAACCAGCAGGGGACGCAGACGGCCATAGATGATCTTGAAACAAAGATCCTCACCATCTGCGGGATGCCTTCACTCGGCAGCGGGAATGCGAACACTTCCGATAACGTCGGCGCAGTCATCTACAGACAGGGTTATTTTTCCGCTGAGAGCCGTGCAAAGAACACAGAAAAAGCATGGAAACGCTATGAGAAAGAATTCCTGCGCATAGTCATGGAGATTTGCCCGGAACTGAATCTGAATGTATCAGACGTTTCCACCGCTTTCCTGCGCAACAACTACTCAGACCTTCAGAGTAAAACACAAGTGCTCTGTGAGCTGCTTAACAACGATAAGGTGGATCCGAAATATGCCTATGAAGCCAGCGGTCTGTTTGAAGACAGCGAAACAGCTTATAAGGCTGGCATGGCTTGGTATGACAAGCAGATTGCTGAACTTGAAAAGCAGATCACCGAAGAAGGACAGACACCGGCAGCACAGACGGAGCAGCCGACAGAAGGCAATACGGATGAAACCAATACTGAAGTTTGATGAGATCAACAGGCTTGAAAATCCGTACTCCGCAGCAGACAAGGCAAATGCTCTTCTGAAAAAGAAGACGGCAAAGCGTCTCAGCAAATGCAGAGGAGACCTTATCCTGCTTTTGTGGCTGACAGATGAGGTGATGAAGAAAGTCACCTCACTGTACAGAGACATTGATAAGGATGCATCTGCCGCATTGCTTGATGTTGCCAGAGCAAGTTACCGGCAGTGCGTTGAAAGCGGAGAAGAGCCGGATACAAAGTGGCTGAGTAAGGAAATTCTGAAAAGCCCATGCCCTGTTACCGGATATATCTACGAGAACGAATCTGACAGAAAAAAGGACAAGGCAATAGAAGCAATATCCGCTGTCAGAAAAAGTGCTGATAAAGCGGATGCCCTGATACGGAATGTGAAGTACCGGCAGACACAATCTGAGTATTACACGGACTATGTAACGGATATGGCAATGCTGAAGGCCTACAGAGATGCAGATGTAAAGAAAGTCAAGTGGTTAACCATGAAAGATGAGAAGACATGCGCTGACTGCAAAGACCTTGACGGCAAAGTATTTCCGATTGATTCAGTTCCCGACAAGCCGCATCCAAGATGCCGGTGCCGACTTATTCCGATAAAGGAATAGTGGAAAAATAGTGGAAAAATAATGAAATCTTAGGGGAAGTTCCCCTTTGATATATAACATGAAGCCAAATGTTTGACGGCAGAGAAGCCGTCTAATAAATTTCGCAAAAGTGCAGAGAAGCACTAAAAACGCAATGAGGCTAAGACAAAGACTGAGAGAACAGTATAAAACGCAAGGAGAGAAATATGGGCAAATTTGACACAAGCAAGATTGAAAAGTGGGAAAGCATGACGGAAGCTGAAAAGCTTGCTGCACTGCTGGCAGCGGACATCCCGGACGCTGTTGACCTTTCAAAGTACGTCAGCAAAGACACGGCTGACAAGTATGCTTCTGAAGCCGCCGACTGGAAGAAGAAATACAATTCCAAACTGACGGAAGATGAGCAGAAGAAAGCTGCTGATGACGAGGCAAGAGCTGAACTTGAAAAGAAGTACAACGAACTGGTGAAGAAAAACGCCGTTACTGAGTACAAAGCACAGTATCTCAAAAACGGATACGATGAAGAATCTGCCGGTAAGATGGCAGAGGCACAGGCTGCCGGTGACACGGCAACAATGTTTGCGCTGATGACGGCGCACACTGCATCCATGACAGAGAGAATCAAGAAACAGCTTCTTGAAGACACTCCGAAACCGGGCGGAACAAGCGGCAAGCCGGACGAAGCAAAAAC
>JAZLIL010000103.1:0-2545 GCA_045617405.1 Lachnospiraceae bacterium
GGTCGGCAATTTCAAGAGCCTTCTGGGCATTCTGCTCAACTAGAAGAATTGTAGTTCCCTCCTTGTGGATTTCCTTTATAATACCAAAAACCTGACTGACAAGCAGCGGTGAAAGACCCATTGAGGGTTCATCAAGCATCAGAAGCTTCGGATGGCTCATCAGGGCACGTCCCATTGCAAGCATCTGGAGTTCACCACCCGAAAGTGTACCGGCAATCTGATTCTTTCTTTCGCAAAGCCTCGGGAAGCGTCTGAAAACATCCTCTATATCAGCCTTAATCTTTGATCTGTCCTTTTCGGTGTATGCACCCATTACAAGATTGTCGTAGACTGACATTTCTGCAAAAATTCTTCTGTTTTCAAGCACCTGTGTCATGCCCATCTTGGCAAGCTTATGCGTAGGTGTCTTTGAAATGTCGTTTCCTTCATAGGTAACCTTGCCGCCTGTCGACGGAACAAGACCGATGACGCTTTGCATGGTAGTCGTTTTTCCGGCACCGTTAGCACCGATAAGTGTGACGATTTCGCCCTCTTCGACCTTAAAACTGATTCCCTTCAGTGCACAAATCACTCCGTAATGAACGGAAAGATTCTCAACCTCAAGTAATGCCATAATCTACCTCACTTTCCGATGTACGCAGTGATGACCTCGGGATCATTCAGTGCATCCTTAACATTGCCATGGAACAGCTCCATTCCGAAATTAAGAACAGTAACCTCATCGCAAAGACCCGAAACGAATTTCAAATCGTGCTCAATCAGGAGAACAGTAACTCCGAGTGACTCTCTTATGAACCTTACCTTTTCCATCAAATCCTTGGTCTCGTAAGGATTCATTCCCGCTGCCGGCTCATCAAGAAGCAGAAGCTTCGGTCCTGTAGCAATAGCTCTTGCAATCTCAAGCTTTCTCTGCTTTCCGTAGGGAAGGCCGTTTGAGATGCTGTTTCTGTCATCTTCAAGGTCAAAGATTCTAAGAAGCTCCTTTGCGCACCCGCGCATTGCCTCTTCAACACTGTAGTGCTTCGGCAGTCTCAGAATGTCGGTAAAAAATCCACTGTTGTATTCGGGGTTATTATGAAGACCTACCATGACATTTCTCACAACGCTCATGTTGTTGAAAAGTCTGATGTTCTGGAAGGTTCTGGCAATTCCCTTATGATTGATTTTCTCCTGGCTAAGGCCCGTAAGCTCCTCGCCGTCAAGGTAAAATGTTCCGTGGGTCGGCTTATAAACACCTGTCAGGAGGTTGAAAATCGTAGTCTTTCCCGCCCCGTTCGGTCCGATAAGGCCGTAAATCTGACCCTTCTTTATTGACAAATTAACATTCTGAACAGCCTTTATGCCGCCGAAGGTAACACTAAGGTCATCGGTTTCAAGTACAATCTCTGACATTTAGTTTGCCTCCTTTCCATCGGTGCCGTCTTGCTTATCGCTCTCAGACATCAGCCCGACCTTTGCCGAAACAACTTCATCCATATCAATCTTTGTCGGAATACGTCCCCACTTTGCCTCATCATCGCTGATTTTAGCGGGATTCTTCTCCTTATGAAGGAAATCGGCAATAACTATCTTCAGTGAATACTTCTCTCTGAAGCCCTTGAGTGAAGGCGCATTGTTGTAAACAACGATAATTATCAGGATAAGCGCGTAAACAAGGTTCTGAAGAACCGCAAGATCTCCGGTAAGAACAGTTGCAAGCTTTAAGTTAAGGAAAGTAATCAAAGCTGCTGCAATAACGGAGCCGTTAATATTACCCATTCCGCCGAGAACCACCATAACAAGAATCTCGATTGAATAGTTGTATCCGAATTTTGAACTTTGAATAGTGTAATTGGAATAGCTGTAGAGCACACCGGCAATACCTGCGAAGAATGCTGAAACAGTAAATACGACAAGCTTGTAATTTGTGACGTTAATGCCCATCGCTCTTGCTGCAATCTCGTTGTCACGAATAGCCGTAATCGCACGACCGTGACGGCTTCTGTTGATGTGCTGAATTGTCAGGATTGTAATGATTACAACAACGAAAGCAACAATAAACAAATAAGTTTTATCAAATCTCGGTGTGTCAAGACCGAGTGCTCCGCCGAATGATTCCGGAGTTGAATTCTGGAAAATACTCTTTACGATCTCACCGAATGCAAGTGTGACAATCGCAAGGTAGTCTCCCTTAAGGCGAAGTGCGGGAAGACCGATAATAACACCAAAAACCGCTGCGACAAGTCCTCCGATCAGCATTGAAACAATAAGAGCCGCAAACCCGTTGCCAAGCATCGGAGTCAGCAAAACGGAAGCCTTTCCGCCAAGGTAAGCACCGACACACATGAAGCCCGCATGACCAAGTGAAAGCTCACCGAGAAATCCGACAACAAAGCTTAACGAAACCGCAAGTGTAATGCTGATACCGATTTTCTCAAAAAGGTACTGAGTTGAAGCGGGAAGACCTCCAAACGCCGAGATAATTCCGAAAACGATCATTACGATCGCAACAATGTAAACACTGATGTAATGTTTGAGCTGGAACTGGTTTAACTTCATTTTTGTC
>JAZLIL010000104.1:0-8246 GCA_045617405.1 Lachnospiraceae bacterium
ATGCAAAAGATTGATGAACCGAAAAGACCCGGTGTTACTTACGTTGTCTGCGAAGGCGAGCTGACAGGAGAAGCGTGTGAATTTGTAAAGAAGCTTCGCTCTCAGGACAGACAGGTAATTCTGGAAGCTGTTGAAAAGGGCTGTGTTCCTAAAGAGTATGAGAATGTTACAGAGATTATCAGAATGTGATCAATTAAGGCGGAGTTAATATGAGATATATTACTATAGCCCTGGCAAAGGGAAGACTGGCAGCACAGTCGATGAAACTTCTTGAGAGCAGAGGAATTTTCTGCGAGGAGATGAAGGACAAATCTTCGAGGAAGCTGATTTTTTGCAATGAAGAGCTCGGACTCAGGTTCTTTCTTGCAAAGGCGAGCGATGTGCCGACTTATGTGGAGTACGGTGCGGCAGATATAGGAATTGTCGGAAAGGATACGATTGCAGAGGAAGGAAGAAGGCTTCTTGAGGTTCTTGATTTGAAAATCGGAAAGTGCAGGATGTGTGTTGCAGGTCCGAAGGCAGCAGGTGAACTTCTTCAAAACGGTGCTTTAATCAGAGTGGCAACTAAGTATCCTGAGATTGCAAAGGACTATTTCAGAAATGTGAAGCATCAGACTGCTGAGATTATAAAGCTCAACGGTTCGGTAGAGCTTGCACCCATTGTCGGTCTTTCGGATGTTATTGTTGATATCGTCGAAACCGGAACGACTCTTCGTGAGAACGGACTTGATGTTCTTGAAGAGGTGATGCCTCTTTCGGCACACGTTGTCGTTAATGAGGTTTCCATGAAGATGGAGCAGGAGCGTATTACGAAAATTATCGAAATACTTAGGGAGGCTGCAAATGAGAAAGATTAAGCTTGACGAGAATAACAAAAAGAGTCTGTTAAACGATCTTCTTAAGAGAAGTACCACGTCGTACGGCGATTACGAGGAGGTTGTTGCAGGAATCCTCAACGATGTAAGAACGAGAGGCGATGAAGCACTTTTTGAATATACAAGTAAATTTGACAAGGTGGAGCTTGATAAATCAACAATCATGGTTTCGGAAGAAGAATTCGAAGAGGCCTATAAGGCTGTTGATCCTAAGCTTCTTAGCGTCATGAAGCACTCAATCGAAAACATCAGGGCTTACCACGAAAAGCAGAAGAGAGTCAGCTTCATTGATACCGATGAGAGGGGCGTTATCCTTGGTCAGAAGATTACGGCACTTGATACGGCCGGTGTTTACGTACCCGGCGGAAAGGCAGCATATCCTTCGAGCGTGCTTATGAATGTCGTTCCCGCAAAGGTTGCAGGTGTTAGACGTATTGTAATGTGTACACCTTGCGGAAAGGATGGAAAGGTATATCCCACAACGCTTGTTGCAGCAAGGGAATCCGGCGTTGATGAGGTTTACAAAATCGGCGGAGCTCAGGCGATTGCTGCTATGGCATATGGGACTGAGTCTGTTCCGAAGACTGATAAAATTTCAGGTCCCGGAAATATCTACGTTGCTCTTGCAAAGAAGGCTGTCTACGGACATGTGAGCATCGATTCGATTGCAGGACCGAGCGAGATTCTTGTAATAGCCGACGATACACCGAATCCCAGATATGTTGCGGCAGATCTTTTAAGTCAGGCAGAACATGACGAACTTGCCTCGGCAATTCTTATTACTACAAGCATCGAGCTTGCCGATAAGGTGGAGATGGAGATTGAGGGTTTCCTTGAGACACTCGAGAGAGCTCCAATTATCAGAAAATCACTTGAAAATTACGGTTTCATGCTCATTGCGGAAAATCTCGATGAGGCAGTTGCCGCAGCAAACGATATTGCGTCAGAGCACGTTGAGATTCTTACAAAGGCGCCTTTTGAGCTCCTTGGCAAGGTGAAAAATGCGGGAGCAATTTTCCTCGGTGAGTACTCAAGCGAACCTCTTGGCGATTACTTTGCAGGTCCCAACCATATTCTGCCTACGAACGGCACAGCAAGGTTCTTCTCTCCTGTAAGTGTCGACGATTTTATCAAGAAGACAAGCATTATTTCATATACACGCGATGCACTTTCAAAAGTTCATGAGGAGATTGAGACATTTGCAAAGGCAGAAGGTCTTACTGCTCATGCAAATTCAATTGCAGTAAGATTTGAAAACAAATAACCCGGAAGGAGAAAGTCATGAGAGAAGCGACAGTTACACGAAAAACAGGAGAGACAGACATTACGGTGCGGTTAAATCTTGACGGAACCGGAAAGTCCGAAATTTCGACAGGAATCGGTTTCTTCGATCACATGCTCACAAGCTTCGCAAAGCATGCGATGATTGATCTTTGCGTTAGTTGCAAGGGTGACCTTTATGTTGACAATCATCACAGCGTAGAGGATGTCGGAATTGTTTTAGGTGAGGCGATAAAGCAGGCTGGCGGTGACAAAGCCGGTATCAACCGCTACGGCTTTTTTCTTCTTCCCATGGATGAGACACTTGTTATGTGTGCGGTTGACCTTTGCGGACGTCCCTACCTGAACCTTAAGGCCGATATCCCGGCAAAGAAGGTCGGTGAGTTTGAGACCGAGCTTGTACGTGAGTTTTTCTATGCCGTTTCATACAGCGCAATGATGAATCTTCACATTAAGCTTGAGGACGGAAACAATTCGCATCACATCATAGAGGCTGTTTTCAAGGCATTTGCGCATGCACTTAGGCTTGCAGTCGAGAAGGATCCCCGTGCTGACGGAGTGCTTTCTACAAAAGGCACAATCTGAGAATAGGAGTTAAATTATGCAGCTTTATCCGGCTATTGATATTAAAAACGGAAAATGTGTACGGCTTTGTCAGGGAAGATTTGATGATGTCACTGTCTATAATGACGATCCTGTAAGTGTGGCAAAGGAATTTGAGGCAAAGGGCGCAACATTTATCCACTGTGTTGACCTTGACGGTGCGAGGGACGGCGAAAGCGCAAACGTTCCGATTGTTTTGAATGTTGCAAAGAGCGTAAATATTCCTGTTGAAATCGGCGGTGGTATAAGAAGCACTGAGGCTGTAAGAAAGTACCTTGACGGAGGAATTGCCAGAGTAATTATCGGTACAAAGGCCGTAAAGGAGCCTAAGTTTGTCGAAGAACTTATAAAGGAATTCGGCAGTGACAGGGTAGTCGTTGGGATTGATGCTAAGGACGGAATGACGGCAATAAGCGGCTGGGAAGAGGTTTCCCGGGAGACGGCTGTAGAAACGGCGCTCAGGATGAAGTCAATCGGAGTAAAAACCATTATCTACACCGACATATCGAGAGACGGAATGCTTACAGGTCCGAATTATGAGAGGACGAAGGAGCTTTCGGAAAAGACAGGTCTCAATGTTGTGGCTTCCGGCGGTATCAGCGGAATTGACAACCTCCGCAAGCTTAATGAGCTTGGGATTCCCGGCGTTATCATTGGAAAGGCAATCTACGAGAAGAGAATTGATATTGAAGAAGCAGTTAAGATATTTGAAAGATAAGTAAGGAGTGTCTGATGAAGAGCGGTATTTTTGCAAAAGTGATCTTTAATAAAGAAAATCCCGATGTTTTTTCACTTGACATCGAAAAAGCTTGTAAACTTGGTTTTGATGGGATTTTTGTTGAGAACGCTTTGGGAAAGTGCGAGGATGATTTCCTCTATGCACTGAGGACCGAGGTTAGAAAATGCGATCTGCCTTTTATATGCAAATGTGGTTCTGACAGGTTTGAAACAATCAAAAAGGCTTTCTACACCGGTAGTGTGGCGTGTGCCGTTTCCGGAACAGATTTGAATGAGAATGTTTTAAGAGAAGGTCGAGACAGATTCGGAAAGGATAAGATTTTTGTTTGCAGCGACGCTTCACTTATCGATTATGAGGGTAATAAGGCACCGATTGAAATCTGCTGTATCTCGGAAGAGGAAAAATCGGATGCAGTTAAGGCGCTTGCGGCAAGAGGAGTAAAGTATCCTCCGGTTCTTACGGATATCAGATTCGAAGATCTGAAGAAGGATTCAAACGGACTTGTTCCTGTAATTGTTCAGGATTATTTTGACAACAGCGTGTTAATGATGGCATATATGAATTGTGAAGCTTTTGAGATGACACTTCAGACAGGAAGGATGACCTACTTTTCAAGGAGCAGGCAGAAGCTGTGGATCAAGGGTGAGACTTCCGGCCATTTCCAGTACGTCAAGGCAATCTACCTTGATTGTGATTCAGATACGCTTCTTGCAAAGGTAAGGCAGATAGGAGCTGCATGCCACACCGGAAACCGTTCATGCTTCTACACCGGAATCTACGGCGGGGAGGACAAGAGCGGTGACATCGGACATGTACTCAATCAGTTGATGGATGTCATAAATGACAGGAAGATCAATCCGAAGGAAGGTTCTTATACCAATTATCTTTTTGATAAGGGTATCGATAAGATTCTAAAAAAGTGCGGTGAAGAATCCGCTGAGATTATTATTGCGGCGAAGAATCCGGAGGCTGAAGAGCTTAAGTACGAAATCGCCGATTATCTCTACCATCTTGCCGTTCTGATGTCTCAGTGCAATCTTGACTGGAAGGACATCTCGGAAGAACTCGCAAACAGGTAGAAGTCATTAGCTTAAAGCAGGCATGCATTAGTTGCAGAGGGCTATCAGAGAGATTTTGGAGGAGTTATGGAACAGCGTGATTATGAGAAGGACATTGAGTCCATCATCATTTCTGAGGAACAGTTGAAGAAGAGGGTCGCAGAGCTTGGAGAGCAGCTTTCAAAGGATTATGAAGGAAAAACACCGATTGTAGTTTGTATTCTCAAGGGCTCGTTATTTTTCTATTCCGACATCTGCAGAGCAATTAATATGAACATCCATCTTGATTTTATGTCGATCTCAAGCTATGGCGGAGGAACGGAATCTTCCGGTATTGTCAGATTCAATAAGGATCTTGATATGTGTATTACCGGCAGGGATGTCATCATTGTTGAAGATATTATCGATTCCGGACGTACGATGAAGCATCTTACCGAGATACTTAAGAAGAGGAATCCTGCGTCGATTAGGATTGTATGTCTTCTTGATAAGGCGGAGCGTCGTGAGGTTGAGATGAGTGCGGACTACGTCGGATTCAAGTGTCCGAATGCATTTGTTGTCGGCTATGGCCTTGATTACGATCAGGACTACAGAAATCTTCCGTTCATAGGAGTGTTAAGCCCTAAGGTATACAGCGAAAAGTGATGTGAAAGTGAGATTTTCATGGTTTTTCGAAATAATACTTGCTTTTTTGATTGGGAAATGATAAGTTATGATTTGGTAATGTAAATGAGTGGACTTGCGAGTCCACTCATTGTTTTTGCAAAGCAAAAACATGAGTGATAAACATGCGCACTCGCGCGAGTGGAAAATGCTGCCAAAGGCAGCCGCGCTCGGCGCACGAGTTTCGCAAGCGAAACTCTATTGTTTTTGCAGAGCAAAAACATGAGTGAACATAATTATACTTAAACGCGCGAAAGGTGGAATTGATTAGTGGCAAAGCGGGAAGAATACGAGGCAAGGACGGAAGAGTTGATATTGCCGATTCTTGAGGAAAACGGATTTGAACTCTGGGATGTAGAGTATGTAAAAGAAGGTGAGGATTTCGTCCTTCGTGCATCGATTGATAAGCCCGGCGGGATAATGATTGATGATTGTGAACTGGTGAGCAGGGCACTGAGTGATAAGCTTGATGAAGCTGATTTTATCCCGGATGCATATATGCTCGAGGTCAGTTCGCCGGGGCTTGGGCGGACACTTAAAAAAGAAAGAGACTTTGAAAGGTGTACAGGAAAAACAGTTGATCTTAAGCTTTTCAAGGCACTCGATAAAGTGAAGGAATTCACGGGAACTCTTAAAGCCTTTGATAAGGATACGATCACGATAGGTTTTGAGGATGAAAAAGCAACTGTGTTTGAACGCAGCAATGTAGCTGTCGTCAAACTTAACATTTCTGACATTTAAAAGCGGAGGTTATTAAAATGAGTGCAGGTAACAGAGATCTGATCGAAGCATTAGAGCAGATTGAAAAGGAAAAAAACATCAGCAAAGACGTTCTCATTGAGGCAATTGAGAACTCGGTCTATCAGGCTTGCAAGAATCAGTTCGGCAAGGCAGATAACGTTAAGGTTACCATTAACAAGGAGACCGGTGAATTCTCAGTATATGCAGAGAAGACCATCAGTGAGACTATCGAGGATTCCATGCTTGAGATCAGCCTTGAAGAGGCAAAGAGAAGATATCCGAAAAAGAAGCTTAGTATTGGAGACATCGTAAAGGTTGAAATTACTCCCAAAAATTTCCTTCGTATTTCGGCACAGAAGGCAAAGCAGGTAGTTGTTCAGAAAATCAGGGAAGAAGAGAGAAAGGTTCTCTTCAACCGTTACTATGATAAGGAGCGCGATGTAGTTGTAGGTACGGTACAGCGTTTCATCGGCAACAACGTCAGCATTAATCTCGGCAAGGCAGATGCAATCCTTGCGGAGAATGAGCAGATTAAGAACGAGAGACTCAGAATTAACGACAGAGTAAGGGTTTATGTTCTTGAAGTTAAGGACACAACAAAGGGACCGAGGATCAGCGTTTCAAGAACTCACAAGGAGCTTGTCAGAAAGCTGTTTGAGGAAGAGGTTGCCGAAGTTCATGACGGTACTGTTGAAATCAGAAGCATTGCAAGAGAGGCCGGAGCAAGAACAAAGATGGCTGTCTGGTCAAACAACCCTGACGTTGATCCCGTTGGAGCATGTGTAGGTCTTAACGGTCAGCGTGTAAACGTAATCGTAGACGAGCTTCGCGGCGAGAAGATTGACATTGTTGAGTGGAGCGAGGATCCCGCAAAGCTTATCGAAAACGCATTAAGCCCGGCAAAGGTCGTAAGCGTTGAGGTTTACGAGGATGAGAGAGCTGCAAGAGTTATCGTTCCCGACTATCAGCTTTCGCTTGCAATCGGCAAGGAAGGTCAGAATGCAAGACTTGCGGCAAGACTTACAGGCTACAAGATTGATATCAAGTGCGAGTCACAGATGAATGACTACTATTCGTCAGGCGAAGGCTACTACGCAGATGATGTTTATGACGGACAGTACGGTGATAACGCATACTACGATGATGGTACATATGCCGAAGGTGCTTACGAAGGTGAGTATTACGATGACGGCACTTATACGCAGGGATATGAAGGTGAGTATGCCGAAGGTACCTACGAAGAAGGTTATTATCAGGAAGGAGACTACCCCGTACAGGAAGGTGAAAACCCGACTGAGGGCTGATCGTCAGAAAGGTTGTGAAGGCTATGGATGCGCGGAAGGTTCCGATGAGGCAGTGTACGGGATGCCGTGAGATGAAGGAGAAGCGAGATTTGATTCGCGTAATCAGAACAGATGATGACAGGATCATGATCGATACGGGAGGCAGGATGAACGGACGCGGTGCCTACATTTGCAGAGACATTTCCTGCCTTGAGAAAGCAAATAAGTCTAGGGGACTTGAACGTTCGCTGAAGAAGGCAGTTCCCGCCGATGTATATGAAGAGCTGAAGAAGGAGCTTATGCGCATTGAAGAGTAAAGAAGTACCTGACGAGAAAAAGATATATTCACTTATAGGTCTGGCAAAGAGAGCCGGATATGTCGAATCCGGAGAGTTTTGCTGCGAAAAGGCTGTTAAGGAGGGAAGAGCAAAGCTTGTTATAATAGCGGGCGATGCTTCGGACAACACAAAGAAGAAGTTTACAAACATGTGCAGCTACTACAAAAAGGATCTTGTTTTCTTTGGAATAAAGGATGGCCTCGGTCATTCGCTAGGAAATGAATTCAGAGCCTCGGTTGCTGTAACTGACAGCGGATTTGCGGAAAAGATTAAAGGATTGATAAGTGTTATCAAATGTTGATTTCGATGTAAACAGACGGAGGTAGTCAAGAATGGCAAAAAGCAAAGTATTCGAACTTGCAAAGGAACTCAGTGAACAGACGTCCACAGAGATAAAGAGCAAGGATGTTGTAAATTACCTTAATGAAAAGGGCTTTGATGTTAAAAATCACATGAGCGTTATCGAGGATGATGCCATTGAAGCCGTTAAAGCAAAGTTTGGAAAAGAAGCAGAAAAAGTGTCAAAGCCTGCTGCAGAAGCACCTGCCGCACCTAAGAATGCAGTACAGCCGGTAAGTTCAGTAAGACCCGCAGCTCCGGGAGGACAGCCAGCGCAGGGGACAAGACCCCAGGGACAAAGACCTGTGGGACCTAACGGACAGCCT
>JAZLIL010000105.1:0-19053 GCA_045617405.1 Lachnospiraceae bacterium
GACCAAAAACGCAGAATGAATTTTCGTTCTGCAAAGAAGAAAAACGCAGGCGTAGCGGGCTACGTCAAGTTTTTCTGATGAAGCAGTAGGAAATTCAGGCAAGTTATTTGGTGTAGTTATTTGCAGGACGATGCACTAGTATCACAAGTATTATCATCATAGGAGGAGATTACAATGAGCAACATCGATAAGTTATCATGCAGTGCAATCAGAGTGCTTTGTGCAGATACGGTTCAGAAGGCAAAGTCAGGTCATCCCGGACTTCCTCTCGGCTGTGCCGACATCGTATATGATCTCTGGTCAAAACAGATGAAGCACAATCCCGAAGATCCCGAATGGATTAACAGAGATCGTTTCATCCTTTCAGGCGGCCACGGTTCAACTCTGCTCTATTCACTTCTTCATTTCTTCGGCTACGGTCTTACTATTGAAGACATGAAGCAGTTCCGTCAGCTCGATTCAAAGACACCCGGTCATCCCGAGTACAATCCTTCCTTGGGCATTGAGGCTACAACAGGACCTCTTGGCGCAGGTATGGGTATGGCAGTCGGAATGGCAATGGCGGAAGCGCACCTTGCCGCAAAGTTCAACAGGGAAGGCTATCCTGTTTTTGATCATTACACCTTTGTTCTCGGCGGCGACGGATGTATGATGGAAGGTATTTCAAGTGAGGCTTTCTCACTCGCAGGTACCTTAAAGCTTGGAAAGCTTATTGTATTATATGATTGTAACAAGATTTCAATAGAAGGAAACACGGAGATTGCATTTACAGAGGATGTTGTAAAGAGATTTGATGCATACGGATTCCAGACAATCGTTGTAGAAAACGGTCACGACCTTGCTCAGATCGACAAGGCTCTTGCAGAGGCAAAGGCAGATGTTTCAAGGCCTTCAATGGTTCTTTTCAAGACAAAGATCGGATGCGGATGCCCCGCAAAGGAAGGAACAGCTAAGGCACACGGCGAGCCTCTCGGTGATGAGAATGTGCTTGCACTCAGAAAGAACCTTGGCTGGGAGAATGAAACACCGTTTGAAATGCCTGCAGAGGTATATGATAACTTCAAAGCAATCTCCGAATCATTAAAGACTGCTGAAGATGAGTGGCAGAAGATGTTTGCAGAGTACTGTGCTAAGTTCCCTGAGATGAAGAAGGCTATCGACGACGAATTCAATCCCGATCTGGATGCACTCTACAATGACAAGGAGTACTGGACAAAGCCTGAGGGAGACGAGGCAACAAGAAAGAGCGGCAGCAATGCTCTTAATATAGTTAAGAACTTTGTTCCCGGTCTTTTCGGCGGTTCGGCAGACCTTGGTCCTTCAAACCTTACCGTTATGAAGGATGAGGCATATTTCGGAGCAGATGATTACTCAGGAAGAAACATTCACTACGGTGTAAGAGAGCTTGCCATGTCGGCAATTGCCAACGGAATCACACTCTCAGGACTTAAGGGCTACGCTTCAACGTTCTTCGTATTCAGTGATTATACAAAGCCTATGGCAAGACTTTCCTCTATCATGGGCATCCCTACGACCTTTATCTTCACTCATGACAGTATTGGTGTGGGTGAAGACGGCGAGACACACGAGCCTATCGAGCAGCTTGCCATGTGGCGTTCTCTTCCCAACATGAATGTGTTCAGACCCGCTGACGTATTTGAGACTCGCTGCGCATGGTACAGTGCAGTTGCATCAAAGTCAACTCCTACCATCATCGCACTTACACGTCAGGGACTTCCGCAGCTTGCCGGCTCATCAAAGGAAGCTCTCAAGGGCGGTTACGTTATCTCACCTGAGAAGAAGGAGCTTCAGGGAATCATCATCGCAAGCGGAAGCGAGGTTTCAATTTCGATTAAGGCACAGGAAATGCTTCTTGAGCAGGGTATCGATGTTCGCGTAGTCAGCATGCCTTGTATGGATATCTTTGAGCAGCAGTCCAATGAATACAAGGAAAGCATTATTCCCGCAGTATGCCGCAAGCGAGTAGCTGTTGAGGCACTTTCCGAGTTCGGATGGCACAAGTACGTCGGACTTGACGGCAAGATCGTTGCAATGACCGGTTTCGGTGCATCGGCACCCGCAAAGCTTCTCTTTGAGAAGTACGGATTCACCGCTGACAACGTTGCTGCAACAATGAAGAGTCTGTTCTAGAAAGCGTTTCAAAAGGCACTGGAGTCGAGACGAGACAGACAGTCACGCAACAATGAAGAGTCTGTTCTAGAAAACGTTTCAAAGCAGCGAAAAGCAGGTTTCTTAAAGAGTTGAAAAACGCTTTATATCTGCCAGGAGCAAGTAGCGAAGCGGATTGCGAATAGCATTGACTAAGCATAGAAGAACGCTGCATATCCCGTAAATACCGAAGGATATGCAGCGTTTTTTATGTTGATGTGATTATTATGTTGATGTGTTTATCATGTTGATGTGTTTATTATGATGATGTGTTTTTTATGTTGATGTATGTACTATGTCGATGCATCTGTTTTGCCCATTAATACTGATCACAATTCTTTCCCTGCCAGCTGTTGCTTGCAGCGAGCAACTGGTGAAACGAGTTGAGAACCATTTTCTTATCGGCGCTCCAGGTGGGGGCGACAAGAATGCTTTTGGGGCCGTCGCCGGTAAGGCGGTGGATGATGATATCGGGAGACAGGCGCTCCACGCAAAGCCGGAGGACATAGAGGTAATCTTCAAGTTCCATGAGTGCAAGATGATGCCGGATTGCGTAGGAATGAAGGTACATTTCGTGAAGCGGTGTATTCTCAAGGATGTGCAGAAGCTGCAGCTTGATGCCTCTGATGGGGAGTGAATTGCAATAGTCAATAGTTTCGAGCATCATCTCAGGCGTCTCGTAGGGAAGGCCGAGAATCACATGAACTATGACCTGGATTCCTATGGAATTCAGGCGGTATACGGCTTCTTCAAAGACAGGCAGTTCATATCCCCTGTTTATCAGTTCCGCGCTCTGCTCGCTCACAGTCTGAAGTCCAAGTTCAATCCAGACGGGCTTAATCTTATTAAGCTCCTTAAGAAGCTCAAGAATTTCCGGACCAAGACAGTCAGGGCGCGTTGCGATAGAAAGAATCGCAATATCGGGGTGGTTGATTGCCTCTGTAAAGACGGCGCGAAGCTTGTCAATCGGTCCGTAGGTGTTTGTATACGATTGAAAATAGGCAATGAAATTCGGAACGGACCGATCAAGCTCAGGAAGCTTGTCTATCACGAGCATTTTCGCTTCCGAAATCTGGTCGGAAACACTAAGCGCCGCATCAGCAGCAAAATCACCGGACCCGGCCTCGCTGCAGAAAATGCATCCGTCTGTCGAAATTTTACCGTCCCGGTTAGGGCATGTGCATCCGCTCTGAAGAGAGAGCTTATACAGCTTTCTCCCATACATTGATTTTAAGTGCTCACTGATGCTGTTGTATCTTCTTTTTCCCCATGCGTAGTAGGGAAAATCATAGTGCTGATTCATATGAAAACCTCTGTATCACAATACTACATCATATTGTACCATATACTCTGCAATATATCACATTGTTTTTCTCTGTACTTTCTTCCGCTTCTTTCAGCTATAAGAAGTGCAATAGAAAAGGACCGCAAAGGATGTGCACCCCCGATATCGATTTATGAGTTGTTATGAAAAGAGCGCAAAGGCTGCGGTCTCGTAATATTGATTCATGAGCTGTTAAAAAAGGACCGCAAAAACTGCGGTCCTTGAACACCGGTTTACTACTGTCAGAATTTGAACGTGGCGATGATGCCGTTCAGGTCGCTTACTGAATCCTTGCACTCTTCAACCTTGGAGGATGAGTCCTGCGTCTCACTGACCATATCACAGGTCTTGGCTGCAATATCCGAAACACCGTCGGCTGCCTCGGCAATCGTACTGTTGATGCCCTCAATCGAGTCAACAATCGTTGTAATCGAATCATTTAGTGAAGAGATGCCGTTTGTAATAGCATTCATGCTTTCCTTGAAAGCCTCTGCGTCATCACGGTACTGTTCGCTTACCTTGTCGAATTCTTTGTAGTCGTTAAGGACGTTGGAATCAAGGAATTCTGTTGTCTCTCTGAGGCATTCTGCCATCTTTTCTACAGCGTTGTTAACTTCAAGAACGATGGTTCCGATATCATTAACTGCTGTCGAGGTGCTTGTGGCGAGGCTTCCGATTTCACTTGCTACTACAGCAAAGCCCCTGCCTGCTTCTCCCGCACGTGCAGCCTCAATAGAAGCGTTCAGTGCTAGAAGACTTGTCTGTGAGGAAATGGACTTAATAGTGTTGGTAAGCTCGTTAATCTTTGATACTGCCTTTGAAGCTTCAATAGCCGAATCGGACTTTGTTTTAACAGCCTCATACATTGCAATGGTTTTTCTTGTTGCCGTTTCTGTAGTTGTTTTAAGATCCTCTGCTCTAAGTCGAACCTCATCCGAAATGCTGACACCTTTTACGGAGAGGTGAGCAATTTCTGCAGCGTCATCCTGAATACTTGTAATATTCGAAGCAATCGAAGCTGTTGAAGCGGAGGTTTCTGCCATTCCTGCTGCAAGCTCTTCGCTTGTTGCCGAATTATCCGAGCAAATATCGTTTATATGTCTTGTTGACAGGAATATCTCGTCAACATTTGAAGTAATGCTCTTTCCCGCGCCTTCAATCCTGACGATAGTATCACGGAGGCTGTCCTGCATCTTTTCAAGATTATTGGCAATAACTCCGATTTCGTCATGTCGTTTGCAAAGGGTATCAAGCTCATCATTTCTTGCAAAGTTAAAGTCTGCAATGGCAGTAATTGAAGGAATAAGCTTATCAAGAACCTTAAGGAGCATTCTTACGATAACAATACCAACGAGAACACCGGCAATTATTGCAATAATACCTAAGATGATGAGACTTCTTTGAAGATCGTTTACAGGTTTAATAAATTTGTCATAATCAGCGGTGACGATAAGAATGTTTCCGTCACTTGTAAAGGCATATCCGGCAAGCTTGTCAGCGCCTTTATACTCATATACGGTAGCGCCGGGCTCTACTGTTTTTCCGGCCTGAAGGTCTGCAACAATTCCCTGTACGGCGGCATTTTCAACAGGCTGACCGATCTTTTCGGTTGTCTTATGATAAAGCATTGTTCCATCAGGGCTCACAAGATAAGCATAGGAGCCTTCAACGCCGTCAATTACAATTGAGCCGACAAGTCTTTCGTAGTCAATCTTCATGAACTTGTCATAGTCAGCCGTAACAAGCATGATATTGCCGTCTTTTGTAAAGGCATATCCGGCAAGCTTCATTGCTCCCTTGTACTCATAAATACAAGCACCGTTTTCAACCGTCTTTCCTGCCTGAAGATCTGCCACGATACCTTTAACGGCAGCATTCTCAACCGGCTGTCCGATTTTTTCGGGTGTAGGGTGATAGAGCATGATTCCGTCGGGACTTACCATATAGGCATAAGATCCTTCTACGCCGGATATCGTAATCTTACCAATAAGCCTGTCGTAGTCAATCTTCATAAATTCGTTGTAATCGGCGGTGACAATAAGGATATTTCCTTCTGCCGTAAAGGCATATCCGGCAAGCTTTATGGCTCCCTTATATTCATACAAAATTCCGCCGTATTCAACTTTCTTTCCTGCCTGAAGATCTGCCACGATACCTTTAACAGCAGCATTCTCAACGGGCTGTCCGATTTTTTCGGGCGTAGGATGATAGAGCATGATTCCGTTCGGACTAACCATATAAGCATAAGAGCCGTTAACATCCTTAATCTTAACGCTTCCGAGTATATCCGAAAGACTGCCGGGATTTGGCTCCGATGCGAAGGCTGTTGCGAGATCCACACTTACAGCTGCCTCCTCGGCAAGATTCTGAGCATAATTTGTATACACGTCTTCACCGAAAAAGCGGGAGAAATCAACTCCCTCAGCTGCTTCCTCAGCAAGATTCCGTGCATAATTCTTATACGTTTCAAGACCGAAATCTGAGGCAAAGTCAATTGCCTCTGCTCCCTGCTGTGCGAGGTTAAGAGCATAATTTTTATAGGTCTGTTCCATGGTATCGGAGGTTTTCAGACGTGAAACGAAAATCAGAACAATCATCGGAACAAGTACAATTACCGCAATAAGAAAGGCAATCTTCGTACTGAGCCTTGACATGAGATTGATTTTGTTTGCATTTTCGTTTACAATGAGGGGTTCTTTTTTGTTTTTCATATGGCCTCCCTTTGCTGTTTAACAACAGCACCGTGAATAAACACAAATCGTGATACCAAATATTATATATGGAAATATTAGGCAAGTCAACAGCCAATTTGCAAAGAACCCCTTTCACCTTGCTGCAGTAAGAACGAGGAAACTCTTGTGCGCAGCAGCGAGTACGGAGATGTGCCTCCTTGCCGAGGAAGAACGAGGTATCTCTTCCGTGCCGCAGCGAGAGCGGTGACATCTGTCATTGTTTCGGCGCAAACGATAGGAAGATGAGCGTAGCGCACCCGAGCATAACGAGAGCGGCGGAGGCGTGTTTGAGAATGAAATAAATAGGGACACAGGATGTTGGTTTGTTACATTCTGTGTCCCATTTATTTCATTTGAGTTGCCGGGAGCCGCTCTCAAATAAGTGGCGCAGGGTGCGCAGCGAATCGACGTGTTTGCGAGCGGAACATGACAGATGTTGCCGTGCTGCTGCGCTGAATCATCCGTGCTGCTGCGGCCGAATCACCCGTGCTGCTGCGGCCGAATCATCCGTGCTGCTGCGCTGAATCATCCGTGCTGCTGCGGCTGAATCACCTCGTGCATCGGCGGCGGGAGCTACATGAGTATGCCCTGCTTTTTGTACCAGTCGTAGAGGATGCAGCTGAAGGCCAGCGAGTAGAAGGCCTCGGATTCGCTTGAGGAGCGACTGGTGAAAGCGATGGGAACGCGAGCACCGAGGACGGCTCCGCATGTGGTTGCGTGAGCGTGAATGAGCCAGGTCTTGAGAAGTGTGTTTGCTGTTGTGAGCTCAGGAGCGATGATGCCGTCGAAGCCGCCTCCAACGTAGGGACAGTCATAATCTTTGAGACGGGCGGATTCCTTGCTGATGATGAGGTCGTAGGAGATGGGCCCCCACAGCTCGCATTTGGCGAAAGGATTCCGGCCATGGTCGTGAACGAGACGCTGTGCCTCGACAGTGTCGGCCATGTGGAAGGTTACCTTTTCGACGAGAGCGAGGAGAGCAAGCTTCGGATTGTCGTAGCCGAGAGCAGAAAGGGCATCGACCATGTTCCGGATGATGGCTTTTTTCCGGCCGAGGTCGGGGGTAATGATGACGGCCATATCGCTCATTGCAAGAAGACGCGGATATTCCGGCATCATGGCCAGAGAGACATGGCTCATTGTCTTGTCTGTACGAAGACCGTTTTCGCGGTCAAGGATCGGCATAAGAAAATCGCGGGCAAGAAGATTGCCTCGCATGAGGATGTCGGCATCCTTGTCGTTTACAAGATCGATAGCCGACTGAACGCAGCTGTGTCCGACGGGGATTTCCACCATGCTGTAGCGCTCATTGTCAAGATCGAGCTTTTTAAGCATCTCGACTGTTTTCTCCTTGTTGCCGACAAGAATCGGCCTGATGAGACCTTCACGCTGAGCCTTGAAAACGCCTTTGAGCATATTTTCCGAATCGGAGCCGGCAAGAGCCACAGTAAGCGGTTCTGCTGTCTTCGGAATGAGCTTCATTAATTCATCGAAATTCTTGAGTCCCATAAAAACAGTACCTCCTGTTGTTTATATTAAAACAGATTCATCATGTTGAAAGCAAGTATCAGCCCGGAGAAAACGATGGATACGGTTGAGCAGAGCTTGATCAGGATGTTGAGAGAAGGTCCCGAGGTGTCTTTGAAGGGGTCTCCGACAGTATCGCCGACTACGGCTGCTTTGTGCTGCTCGCTTCCCTTTCCGCCGTGGTGTCCGCTCTCGATGTACTTCTTGGCGTTATCCCATGCGCCTCCTGCGTTTGACATGAAGACAGCCATAGCAAAACCGGTTACGCTGACTCCGCCGAGAAGTCCCACGACGCCTGTAGGTCCGAGAATAATACCGGTTGCGAGGGGAACAACTATTGCAAGAATTGCGGGGGCTACCATTTCTTTCAGCGCGCCTTTCGTACACAGGGCAACACACGAAGCGTAGTCAGGGTCTGCAAGGTATTCCATGATTCCGGGAATTTCTCTGAACTGGCGGCGAACCTCAAGAACGATTGACTGTGCAGCCTTCTGAACCGCGCTCATCGTGAATGCGGAGAAAACGAAGGTGAGCATTGCTCCGATAAACAGTCCGACAAGAACGGTGGGAGCAGTCAGGCTGAAATTCAGGGTTTCGTCGGTGTTTGCCTGAACGATGTTTACATATGAAACAAGGAGTGCGAGAGAAGTGAGTGAAGCGGAACCGATAGCGAAGCCTTTTCCGGTTGCAGCTGTTGTGTTTCCGAGGGAATCAAGGGCATCGGTGCGGTTTCTGACTTCCTCGGGAAGTCCGCTCATTTCGGCTATACCGCCCGCATTGTCGGCTACGGGGCCGTAGGCATCGGTTGCAAGTGTGATTCCGAGAGTCGAGAGCATTCCGACGCCTGCAATGCCGATTCCGTAAAGACCTTTGTTAAAGGCAGCAGTGAATGCGCCGGCTTCGTCGACAATCTGAAGAGAGCCGCCTGCAGCAAAGTAGCTAATAAGAACAGCGACTGCAACAATAACGATTGACGTCAGTGTGGATTTGAGACCGAGCGAGATACCGCCGATGATGATGGTAGCCGAACCTGTCTCCGAGGCTGCAGCGAGCTCCTGAGTGGGTTTATATGTATCCGAGGTGTAGTATTCCGTGAAGTAGCCAATCAGGCATCCGCCGACAAGTCCGCAGAGTATTGCAACGTAGACACCCATGTTTCCGACAATGAAATATGTGAGAGGAGCGGCGAGAATGGCTGAGAGAATTGCCGCTGTGTATGTTCCGGTACGAAGACTCTTGAGAAGAGACTGCTGGGTTGCGTCTTCACGTGTTTTAACAAGGAAAGAACCGATGATTGAGCAGATGATACCGCATGCTGCAAGAGCCATGGGAAGAAGCATTCCGTTGAATCCGTAACCGCCGATTGCACCGAGAGCAAAGGTGGCAAGGATCGAACCAACGTAAGATTCGTAGAGATCGGCGCCCATTCCGGCAACGTCACCGACGTTATCACCGACGTTATCTGCGATAGTTGCGGGATTTCGGGGATCGTCCTCGGGAATTCCGGCTTCGACTTTTCCGACGAGGTCAGCACCGACATCGGCTGCTTTTGTGTAGATACCACCACCGACACGCGCGAACAGGGCCATGAAGGATGCTCCCATGCCGTTCATAACCATGATGTTTCCAAGTTCGACCGGATTACTGATGCCGAATATGAAGTGCAGGATTACAAACCACAAGGTGATGTCGAACATACCGATGCCGACAACAGTAAAGCCCATAACCGAGCCCGATGAGAATGCAACACGAAGGCCTCTGTTTAAGCTTTCTGATGCTGCCTGTGCAGTTCTTGCGTTTGAGCTTGTGGCAATCTTCATGCCGATGAATCCGGCAAGCATAGAGAAAATGCCGCCTGTCAGGAATGCGAAAGGTGTGAAGGTAGAGAGCATGGTTCCCTTGGAACCGAATGCCAGTGCGAGAAGCAGTACAAACACTACAAGAAAGACTTTGAAAACTGTTGAGTACTGATGCTTAAGATAAGCATTTGCACCTTCACGGATGGCCGAGGCAATTTTCTTCATTTCGTCATTGCCTTCGGAGAACTTGAGGACCTTTTTTGCCTGTGTGAGAGCAAAAATGCCGGCAACTAAAAAACCGGCAAAGCCAATCCAAACTAACTTTTCCAATTTCGTTCCTCCAATATGTCGGCCGAGACTCTTCCCGTCAGACTCCCCGGCCATATTAAGTTGTGGCGCGTCTTCCGGTCAGAGAAGAACGGCCTTGCTGTTGTGACTCCGGGACCGACCCGTTATGGACCCGAAGCCACAGATGCTTCGCCTCAACCTGTCAGAGTCGGAAGCAGAAGCGTTTTGCGGTCAGAGATGAACCTGTCAGATTCACTGCAACCAAGGCCTCACGTACCGGATGTTGTTTCGTACCCGTTTGAAACAACATCTGGCTTGTTTGTAATTAGATGCTATTCGAAAATGCGAGATTTGTCAAGAACAACCTAAAACAATTTGCAAAAAAGTAACTGCGTTGTGCAACATTGACGAAAAATGCAGTTAGAATGTGGCACGAAGCAACAAACAGAGCAGATCGGATGCTACTATCGGATAGTCTGCTGTGAGAAAAGCAAAGTTCTTCATGAAGAAAAAAGGAGTCTGCGCAGAATGCCCGCAGACTCTGATTATAACAAATTACAGGATTGCGATGATTGAACGTCCTGCCGCATCCTTTGACATATCAAGATAAGTACCGGTCTCCATTTGAAGAGTCGGTTTAGCGTAGGCGTTTTTGTTTATGAGGATGACGGTTCCAATGCTGCCATCATTCAGTCTGACATGTTGGCCGAGATAGCTCATGCAGATGTGATCGAGGAAGGTCATGAGGATTTTTGTGTCATACTTCGCAAGTCCGCCCGATTCGAAAGTTCTGATTACTTCGAAAGGACACATGGCGGCCCTGTAAACTCGTGAGCTTGTCATAGCCTCATAGACATCGGCAATGGCGACAATTTTTGCGAACTCATCAATCTGGTCTCCCTTGATGCCAAGAGGATAGCCCGAACCGTCGCAGCGCTCGTGGTGCATCATTGCGGCAAGCTTGATTCTTGAATCGATCTTTCTTGTCCTTAAGTAATTGTAGCCTCTCATTGTGTGAGTCTTTATCAGTGAAAACTCCTCGGGCGTCAGTTTGTTCGGCTTGGTGAGGATTTCCTTGGGAATGGCAAGCTTACCAATGTCATGTGTGATGCCTGCGAGCATAAGAAGATCGATGTCTTCCTTGCTGTAGTTGAGCCACGAGCCGATAACGCTGCAGATTAGCGAAACGCTGACTGAATGTGCATATGTCAGATCATCGGAATCTCTGAGGCAGTGAAGAAGGTCAAATACCTGGATGCCTGTCTTACAGCTTGAGAGTATTGTCTTTACGGGATCAAGGAAGGTGTTGATTCTCTCATCCGGTGCACCGTTGATGAATTCGCTGAAATTCTGTTCGAGATCGACAACAGCAGAATCAAACCTGCGGTTGAATTCGTGGAATTCCTCAGTGTCGCGCAGCTTTTCAAAATAGGTGGCTTCTTCAAGCTCTTCAACACCGGAATCGACAGATTCGAGTGCATACTCTTCAATCTCGTCATCTGTTTTTACAACCTTGAAGGAAAAAATGTCATGAAAGCGGATACGGGCGATAGCGCGGTCCGTAAGAACGGTATCAGCAGGAACAATCAGCTGGTTAGTGTCGTTGTAAACACCCTCGGCAACAATCATTCCGGGCTTTGCCTGGTTAATGTTGATCCTGATGAAATCCATGTTTTCCTCCCCCAATTACAAATACGGTGCTTTCCCGCAGCTTCGGCTGACGGTCGAATGGAAAGTCAGTCCCAAAAACTGTCAATAATCTTTCAACAGACATTATACAGGATAAATTGCGGATTATCTACTGCTTTTCTTTAAAGAATCGGGAACCTCGCTGAAATCATTGAGAAGCTCCTGCTTGATTTTGAAAAGCTTTGTTGAAAGATCGACGTGAACAATCTGGGGATTGATGAGACGTCTTGTCTCTTCCCAGATTGTTGTATACTCATGTTCCGTATGCGCCTTGATGTCCATTACCGAAGGGCTCTTATAAACGCATTTTCCCTTTAGGAAGATGGGAACCATCATTTCCTTCATTTCGTAGGAACCGCCCTCAAGTCTTGTTCTCTTCCATGTTGCCTGAGGATCGAATAAAGTAAGGCCAAGCGAGGTATCGAACTTCTCGCCTACGAGGCAGATAAGATCGGCCTTGATTTTGCCCGTCTTTTTGTCGTAAATTCTGAAGAAGGTTTTGTTTCCGGGATTCGTGATTTTGATAGGATTCTCGGAGAGCTTAATCTTCGGGACAAATTTTCCGCTTTTTTCGATTGCGGCAAGCTTATAAACACCGCCGAAAGCAGGCCAGTCAGAGCTTGTTATCAGGTTTGTTCCTACGCCCCACGAATCAATCTTTGCGCCCTGCTGCATAAGAGAGCTGATAAGATATTCATCAAGATCTCCCGAGGCACAGACAGAGGCATCGGGGAAGCCGGCATCATCAAGCATTTTTCTTGCGACCTTTGAGAGGTAGGCAAGATCGCCGCTGTCAAGGCGGATTCCGTACTTCGCAGGCATGCGACCCGATTCTTTTAGTTCATTAAACACGGTAATCGCATTGGGAATTCCCGATTTAATGGTGTCATAGGTGTCAACAAGAAGTGTGACGTTATCGGGATAGTACTTTGCGTACTGCCTGAATGATGTAAGCTCATCCGGAAAGCTCATAATCCAGCTGTGGGCATGGGTACCGAGAGCGGGGATATTATACATCTTTGCGCAGACAACATTGCTTGTGCCGATACAGCCGCCGATAACGGCAGCTCTTGCTCCGAGCGTTCCCGCATCGGGACCCTGGGCGCGTCTGAGACCAAATTCCATAACACCCTTGCCGGCAGCCGCATAACAGACTCTTGCGGCCTTGGTGGCGATAAGACTCTGATGATTGATAAGGTTGAGGAGAGCTGTCTCCATCAGCTGTGCCTCCATAATCGGAGCCACGACCTTAAGAAGAGGTTCTCTCGGGAAAACGATGCTTCCCTCCTCTACGGCGTAGATGTCGCCAGAAAACCGGAAGGTTCTCAGGTAATCGAGGAATTCGGCGTCAAAAATCCTGAGGCTTGCGAGATACTCGATGTCCTCTTCGCGGAACCGGAGATTTTTTATATACTCAATGCAGGAATCAAGTCCGCAGCAGATTGCAAAACCGCCGTTAGACGGATTTGTTCTGTAAAACACATCAAAGACGACACGCTCGCGCATGTTTTCCTTAAAGTAGCCCTGCATCATGGTAAGCTCGTAAAAATCTGTCAGTAAAGTGAATTCTCTCTTTTCCATACTATACTCCGTATCCGATCAGGGATATAAACAACCTGAAAGAAAGCCCGATCCGTATCCGGGCAGGAACCCGATCTGATTAATATGCACGTCCCCAGTAGACGATTGACTTTGCAGGCTTACCGCAGCAGACGCAGGTGTCGGCGATGTGGCCGCCGGCAAAAGGCATGCAGCGCGAGGTAGCGCCGTTCTCTTCCTTGATTTTGTCCTCACAAGCCTGCTCTCCACACCACATGGCACGGACAAATCCGGGTTTTTCGTCGAGGGTTTTCTTAAATTCCTCGTAAGAAACAGCGTCATAGGTGTGTGCTTCGAGGTGCTTTTTGGCTGTTTCGAACATGTTCTGCTGAATGTCGTCAAGAAGCCTGACAATCTCGGTGTCAATTGTGTCAAGCGAAACGGTAATCTTTTCACCCGTGTCGCGGCGAACTGCGATTGCCTGATTGTTTTCGATGTCCTTGGGACCGATTTCGATTCGAAGCGGGATTCCGCGCATTTCCTGCTCGGAGAACTTGAATCCGGGTCTCTTGTCGGAATCGTCGACCTTAACACGAAGTCCCGATCCTTTAAGCCCGGCCTTGAGCTCTGCTGCCTTTTCGAGAACACCCGGCTTATTCTGCGCTATCGGAACGATCATGACCTGAGTGGGAGCAATCCTTGGAGGAAGCTTGAGACCCGAATCATCACCGTGAACCATGATAACCGCACCGATAAGTCTTGTTGTCATGCCCCAGGATGTCTGGTAAACATACTGAAGTTTGTTTTCTTTGTCTGTATACTGAATATCAAAAGCCTTGGCAAAGCCGTTTCCAAAGTTGTGGCTTGTGCCCGACTGAAGAGCCTTGCCGACATGCATAAGAGCTTCGATTGTGTAGGTTGCCTCCGCACCGGCGAATTTCTCCTTGTCTGTCTTTCTTCCTTTTACAACAGGCATAGCAAGAACTTCCTCACAGAAAGCGGCGTAGAGGTTGAGCATCTGAATTGTACGTGCCTCTGCCTCCTCGGCCGTAGCGTGTGCGGTGTGGCCTTCCTGCCATAAGAATTCTCTCGAACGAAGGAAAGGTCTTGTGGTCTTTTCCCAACGGACAACGCTGCACCACTGATTGTAAACCTTTGGAAGATCACGGTAGGAGTGGATAAGGTTTGCGTAGAAATCACAGAAAAGAGTCTCAGAGGTAGGTCTTACGCACATCCTTTCCTGAAGGGGCTCAAGTCCGCCGTGTGTAACCCAGGCAACTTCGGGAGCGAAACCCTCAACATGATCCTTTTCCTTTTCAAGAAGGCTCTCGGGGATGAACATGGGCATGTATACATTCTCGACGCCGGTCTCCTTAAAGCGCTCGTCAAGCTGTTTCTGGATGAGTTCCCAGATGGCATAGCCTGCGGGCTTGATGATCATGCATCCCTTGACGCTCGAATAGTCGATCAGCTCGGCTTTAATAACAACATCAGTATACCATTGCGCAAAATCCTCACTCATTGAGGTAATGGCTTCAACCAGTTTCTTTTCGTTATCCTCTTTCATTGCAAAAACCTCCAAAATACGCATTCTAACTGAGTTTATCACTATGATGAAGGTTTTTCAAGATAAAAATAACCCCCGTTCATAGCGGGGGTCATTTTTAATGTGATAAGCGAAAACATCCTGAATATAATAAACTATTCCGAACAGATCAGACAGGTTTTCATATATCAGACACCAAGATACTTTTTAAGGGTATCGACCTTGTCAAGCTTCTCCCAGGGAAGATCGACGTCGGTTCTTCCGAAATGACCATAGGCAGCAGTCTGCTTGTAGATCGGACGGCGAAGGTCGAGCATCTTGATGATTCCTGCAGGACGAAGGTCAAAGTTCTCTTCGATAATCGAAACGAGCTTCTCGTCGGAAAGCTTTCCTGTTCCGTAAGTGTCCACATTGATGGATGTGGGTCTTGCAACACCGATTGCGTAACTGAGCTGAATCTGAAGTCTGTCTGCGAGACCGGCAGCCACGAGGTTCTTTGCAACGTATCTTGCTGCGTAGCATGCCGAACGGTCAACCTTTGTGGGGTCTTTGCCGGAAAATGCGCCGCCGCCGTGTGCGGCCGAACCACCGTAGGTGTCAACGATAATCTTTCTGCCCGTAAGTCCGCTGTCACCGACAGGTCCTCCGATGACGAAACGTCCGGTAGGATTGATATAAACCTTTGTGTCACTATCAATCAGTTCTGCGGGAACAATAGGATCGATAACGTACTCTCTGATGTCGGCCCTAATCTTTTCGGTCGAAACTTCTGCGTCGTGCTGTGAGGAAACAACGATTGCCTCAACCCTTGCGGGCTTTCCGTTTTCGTCGTATTCAACCGTTACCTGACTCTTTCCGTCAGGTCTCAGATAAGAAAGCGTTCCGTCCTTTCTGACTTTTGTGAGCTGTCTTGAAAGCTTGTGAGCCATAGAAATGGCGAAAGGCATATACTCGGGGGTTTCGTTTGCGGCATAGCCGAACATCATACCCTGACCGCCGGCGCCTGTGTCAAGGTCATCCGTAAGAGAGCCTTCTTTTGCTTCAAGAGCCTTGTCAACACCCATTGCGATATCGGCAGACTGTTTGTCAAGAGTCACCATAACGGCGCATGTGTTGCCGTCAAAGCCGTATGAAGCGTCGTTATATCCGATTTCGCAGACGGTGTCGCGAACAATCTGTGTGATGTCGACCCTGGCGTTTGAGGTGATCTCACCCATGACCATTACGAGGCCGGTTGTCGTACATGTTTCACATGCCACTCTGCTCATGGGATCCTGTGCGAGCATGGCATCAAGCACTGCGTCGGAAATCTGATCGCAGATCTTGTCGGGATGTCCTTCGGTAACTGATTCTGAAGTGAATAATCTTCTTGCCATAGTACTCCTTTCTTTCTCTCTTATGGGATTCTTTTCAAATTTGCGAATTCTGCAGAGTTCTTTTTCCGTATCTTCCTGATTTCGGGGAGCATCTGCAAAAACAAAGGTCCGCTTTAATAAGCGGACCTGGAAAAATCTGAAACCAAACCCTCTTATTGTTCGACCGCTGTTGGCCGCTCAACTTGGCACCTTCCTGTTACGGGGTTGCCGTGACTTCATCGAGCCTTTACTCTCCATCACTCTGAATAAGAGATTCTCTATATTGTACACAGATGATACAGCATAGAATTTCATATGTCAAGCGTCATTATGCATCAGTATCCCTTGATTTTGGCAAAAACGGGCACAATGCTTATAATATGAGGTAACAATTCAATTATTCTGTGGACACTTGACACCATATTGTGTTATACTCACAAAGGATATTACTATATATGGGAGTAGTGTGGTGGAACAGGAGAGAGAAACAACTAAAGAAGATCAGAGAGCAAAGGATCTGCGCAAGCAGTATCTTTCAGAGGGCTTTACGCGGATGATTCTGCTTTCGGCAGGTACGAGCACACTGCTTCTCGTGCTTACGGTTTTGTTTGCGCTTTTTGATATTCATCTTCTGCCCGACGGTGCCCAGCTGCCGTCGCTCATTGTGTTTCTCATCTGTTCGGTGCTCGTTCTGGCAAACAATCTCTATGTCAAGTATCAGAAAAAGAGCGAGCTTTGGTATATCTCTTCAATACTGACTTTGGCCGTGTTCTCAATCGGGTGCCTGCTCTTTGCGCTTTTTGCCGCGGACATAACCGGCTCCGTATGCTGTCTGTGCATAGCAATGCTGGTGGTTGCAACCGTTCCGCTTCTCAGTCCGAAGTCATTTGCTGTTTTTTATATTCTGATGATGATACTTGCCTTCCTGACTGCAGGCACGCAGAAGTATCCTCCGGAGTGTCTGATGTTTCTGATTTCGCTGGGCGGGCTTACGTTAATCACACCGATTCTCAGATTCAGACACTATTCCAGTACAAAGACCTACAGAGTTGAAGTATCCAATGTCCGTTCGCAGGCGCAGACAGATCCGATGACGGGGCTTCTCAACAGGCGCGGACTTGATGAGCATATCGAAAATGTCTGGCCGTACTGCATCAGAAAGAGATACAGTGTTGCCGTTCTCATGCTGGACATCGATAATTTCAAGAAGTTTAATGATCATTTCGGACACCTCGCGGGCGATGAATGCATAAAGGCTGTCGCAAACGTACTTGATTTGTCCATCAAGGATTCAAGGGATGTAGCAGCGAGGGTCGGCGGCGAGGAATTTCTGATTATGCTGACCGCTATGGAGAACAAGGAGGTTCTTGCATATGCAAGAGGTCTTTCCAAAGCGATAGAAATGCTTCAGATACCCCAGGCCCCCGGGAACTTTAAGCCTGTGGTTTCGGTAAGTATAGGTGTTGCTTTCGCAAGTACTTCGCAGGAGCTGAATTTTGAATATCTGAAGGATGAAGCGGACAAGTCCCTTTACGACGCAAAGTACAACGGACGTGACTGCGTATTCTTCAAAGGAAAGCGCTACGGCGAGAAGCCGAATCCGTTCTCGGTCAGATAACAGGCCGGAAAGCCACGGAAGAAGATTTTGCCCGGGAAATGCGAAGAAGATTTGGAGGAGAAGATGGCAGACAGAGTCGAACTTGTCATGAAAAGAATACATGTCCTGTTCGCCCGTTGCGAGGCGTTTGAGGAGTCCCCCGACAGGATTGTTGTCAACAAAAGAGAAATGTTCAATCTTCTTGAGGATTTGAATACGGCGGTATATGAAGTTCTTGAGCAATATGAAGCCACAAGCAGAAGCAGGGAGAGAGGATTAAAGGAAGCGAAAGAGAAAAAAGAGCAGCTGATGGCCGAGGCAAAGCTTGCCACGGAAGACATGAATGCCGCCGCTCTTTTGTATACCGACACTATTGTCGGCAGAATCAGTGAGGAGCTTGCCGAAAGAAAGCTCCGTCTCCGGAGAGATTATGAGGAAATGGCCGGCATTATCGACGACCAGATAAACGATCTAAACAATAACAAAGCCGAAATCAAGGATCAGCTGGCGCTCATGATGGAGAGTGAGATTTATCTCCGGGAGCTCGAAGCTCTTAGGGCAGAGGGCCAAAAGGACGCAAAGGAGCGCGAGGCAAAGCTCGAAGAGATTGAGAATTCTCAGGCACCGTCAAGGGACAGATTTTTTGAAGAGACAAAAAAGCCGGGTGTAAGAGTTATATCAAAAGCATCCGGAGATGAAGAGGAAGAAGCTTCTCCCAAGTCAGAAATTGTTGTCAAGGTCCATGCACCGGGAGATTCGGGCATGTCGCTTCCGATGACACGTTCCGAAAGAAAGGCAAAGGAAGCCGCAAAGCGTCAGGCTGAAGCAAAGGCCGCTGCCGAAGCTGCAGGGGAGGCATCGGCCGCATTCGATAAAGGAGAACAGGTTTCCGGAGAAGACGATTCGATAATTCCGGAAGGCGTTTCACCCGAGCAGTACCTCAGAGAAAATTTCGACATCGATCGTGAGTTTGAGGAGTGGGAAGCGCAGCAGGCAGGGACTCCCGAGAGTGAAGAGCCGCCAAAGAAGAGCTTTTCACTATTTAGAAAACTGTTTTAAACACAATATTTAGTGGATGTTTCAAAAATCCTTCACAATATGTTGACATTGGTTTTCGCATGTGATAAACTAATATACGGACCTGATGTTAAGTTAAACTGATACGGCTTTGGATGGGGGTGCCGTTTCTAAGAGCAAGAGCTAAGGAGGATGTTATGAAACAACCGGAAAACATGTGTAATATCCGTAACACTATTGTGAACAACAAGGGAAAGAAAGTTGTTATCAGAACCAATCGCGGGAGAAACCGCTTCGATGTTACCGAAGGAGTCATCTATCAGACATTTCCCTGTGTCTTTTTGGTTCAGCTCGACAAGAAGTCGGGAGACAATGACACAATGACATACAGCTACACAGATGTCCTTACAAAGGAAGTAGAGCTTGTGTTCTAAAGTCGGATCGTAGCCATGTCGTTCTGTGAGCCAAGGA
>JAZLIL010000106.1:0-2609 GCA_045617405.1 Lachnospiraceae bacterium
ACCAAAAACGCAGAATGAATTTTCGTTCTGCAAAGAAGAAAAACGCAGGCGTAGCGGGCTACGTCAAGTTTTTCTGATGAAGCAGTAGGAAATTCAGGCAAGTTATTTGGTGTAGTTATTTGCAGGACGATGCACTAGTACATTTGTCTGAAATATGATGTACCGGTAAGGATTGGAGAAACATGGAAGAAGAAAAAAGAGAAGACGGCGTCGCAAAAAGAGGTTTTTTCGGAAGACTTGCGGACGGACTTAAGAAGACAAGAAACAATATAGCTTCGGGGCTTGATAATATTTTCAGCTTTTCATCAATCGACGAGGACTTCTATGAGGAACTCGAGGAGACACTTATCATGTCGGATATGGGGGTGAATGCGGTTGGGAACATCATTGACGCTCTCAGGGCAAGTGTTAAGGAATTTCATCTTACCGAGCCTTCCGAGTGCAGATCATTTCTGATAAATGCCATTAAAGAACAGATGAGTGTTCCTGAGGATGCCTATGATTTTGAAAACAGGAAATCAGTTGTTTTAATGATCGGAGTCAACGGAGTCGGAAAGACAACTACAGTCGGAAAAATGGCAGCGAGATTCAAGGCTGAAGGAAAGAAGGTCGTTATTGCTGCAGCCGATACCTTCAGGGCAGCTGCAGCGGAACAGCTTACAGAATGGGCAAATAGGGCAGGCGTCAGCATTATTGCGCAGAAAGAGGGAGCCGATCCTGCAGCGGTTGTTTTTGATGCGATCAACGCATCAAAAGCGCGAGGTGCCGACATTCTTATCTGCGATACGGCAGGCAGGCTTCACAATAAGAAGAATCTTATGGAGGAGCTTTCAAAGATTAACCGTGTTATTGAAAGAGAGTATCCGGAGGCATGCAAGGAGACACTTGTTGTTCTTGACGGAACGACCGGTCAGAATGCTCTGGTACAGGCAAGAGAATTCAATGAGGCGGCTAGTATTGACGGTATTGTAATAACCAAGCTCGACGGAACGGCAAAGGGCGGAATCGCAGTTGCCATACAGAAGGAGCTGTCAATTCCCGTAAAGTACATCGCGGTAGGAGAGCAGGTAGATGATCTTGCGCGATTTGACCCCGACAGCTTTGTGGATGCACTCTTTGACATAGAACGTACATCTGCTGAATAGAAGTTATCAACATGGTGTGGATAAGTCTGAAAAAGTACACAAAAACAGGCTCGTGTTTTCTACATCCGAACGTCTTGACAGGTGTGAGCCAATGTAGTATCATATTTGTAGAACATTTGTTTGGAAGGAGAAGCATTAATGGGAAAAGAAGAGAAACTTAAGGCACTTGATGCGGCACTGGCTCAGATTGAAAAGCAGTATGGCAAGGGAAGTGTTATGAAGCTTGGTGACACTTCAATGCGCCTCAATATAGAAGCAATTCCTACGGGTTCACTTAGCCTCGACATTGCTCTTGGTATCGGAGGTATTCCAAAAGGACGTGTTGTTGAAATTTATGGTCCTGAATCAAGCGGTAAGACCACGGTAGCACTTCATATGGTAGCTGAGGTTCAGAAGCGCGGAGGCAGTGCGGGATTCATCGATGCAGAACATGCTCTTGATCCTACCTATGCCAGGAACATTGGCGTAGACACTGACAATCTTTATATTTCGCAGCCTGATAACGGTGAGCAGGCACTTGAAATTGCCGAGACGATGGTCCGCTCAGGGGCTATGGACATTATTATTGTGGACTCAGTTGCGGCACTTGTTCCAAAGGCCGAGATTGACGGAGACATGGGTGATTCACATGTCGGCCTTCAGGCAAGGCTGATGTCACAGGCTCTTCGTAAACTCACAGGCGTGATGAACAAGACAGGATGTACTGTCGTATTCATCAATCAGCTTCGTGAGAAGATTGGTGTTATGTTCGGAAATCCCGAGACAACAACAGGTGGTCGTGCACTTAAGTTCTATGCTTCGGTCAGACTCGATGTCAGAAGGACCGAGACACTTAAGGCTGGCGGAGAGGTTGTAGGAAATCACACGAAAGTTAAAGTTGTTAAGAATAAGGTATCGCCGCCTTTTAAAGAGGCAGAATTTGACATCATGTTTGGCAGGGGAATTTCTAGAGAGTCTGACATCATCGACATTGCTGTTGCAAACAACATCATTATGAAGAGTGGTTCGTGGTTCTCCTACAATGATGAGAAAATCGGACAGGGAAGGGATAATGCAAAGACCTTTATGACGGAGCATCCCGAAATTATGTTAGAAGTTGAGAACAAGATCAGGGTAAAGTATGAACTGCCTGAACTTACTGCTGCGTCTGTCGAGGAGTAGATGAAATGATTGGCGTGCTTGTTAACACCGGAACTGTAATACTTGGCAGCCTTGTGGGAATGCTCTTTAATAAGGGCATTCCCGAACGTATTTCTAATGCCCTTATCAAGGGACTTGGTCTTTGCACACTTCTGATCGGTATTCAGGGAGCACTGAAGGGTCAGAACGCTCTCGTCATGATTCTTTCAATTGCAATAGGTGTTGTTATCGGAGAATTAATTGACATCGATGCGAAGCTCGAAAAGCTTTCGAAATGGGTTGAAAGCAAAGTTAAGGATCACGGAGCAAAAGGAGATATTGCCC
>JAZLIL010000107.1:0-2378 GCA_045617405.1 Lachnospiraceae bacterium
AGTCCTGAGGCGGCGCACTGCGGCCACGATGAGATTGCACACGGCAAACTTGAGGAAAGCCGGCATTTTGCTAAGGGTGAGTGCAAAGCAGCGAATCTGTACAATGCGCTGCCGCACTTTATTAGCGATTCGATTCTTGAAGCAATGCAGGAATTTGCAAGGAAAATTAACGGTTTTGACAGCAATGAGGCGATGCTTTTCGGAATTGAGGCAAGAACGTCCTCGCCTGTTCACATTGACCGTGATGAGCACCTGATGAGTAACATCAAAGGAATCTACCCCGCAGGTGAAGGTGCAGGTTACGCCGGCGGTATTACATCGGCGGCTATTGACGGCCTTCGCGTATTTGAAGAGATAGCGAGACGGTATCGTCCGTTTTCAAAGTAATAAATATTGATTTGGAAGAATGATTGTATGAAAAATGACGTATTATCCGGTGAAGTTTATATGCGTGCGCCGCTTGAGAATCCTCAGAGACAGTACTACTTTATAAGTGCCTGCAGAAGGATTGTTGAGGAAAGATCAAGAGAACAGGGAAGGCCTCTTACAATGTTTATAGAGACCTTCGGATGCCAGATGAATTTTAAGGACTCAGAAAAGCTTGCTGGGATTCTTAAGGAGATAGGTTTTGCCGATGCAGAAAGTGAGAAGGCCGACATATGCATCATGAACACCTGTACGGTCAGGGAAAACGCAAACCTCAAGGTTTACGGAAGAGTCGGGTATCTCGGGAGTCTGAAAAAGAAAAATAAGAACATGATAATCGGACTATGCGGATGCATGATGCAAGAACCCCATGTCGTTGAAAAGCTAAAAAAGTCCTATCCTTTTGTCGACATAGTATTTGGAACACACAACATTTTTGTGCTCGCAGAGCTGCTCTACAGAAAGCTCGCCGGAGAAAAGCATGTTTTTGATATTTGGGAGGGTACAACGCAGATTATTGAGGATCTTCCGAGCGATTACAAGTACACCTTCAAGGCCGGAGTCAACATCATGTTCGGGTGCAACAATTTCTGCAGCTATTGCATCGTTCCTTATGTGAGAGGTCGTGAGAGAAGCAGAAATCCGTATGACATAGTACGTGAGATTGAGGAGATGGCGTCGAACGGGATTACTGAGATAATGTTACTCGGGCAGAACGTCAATTCTTACGGAAAGACACTTGATGACCCGATTTCTTTTGCCGCACTTTTACGAATGGTTGCAAAGGTTGATGGGATTAAGAGAATCAGGTTTATGACTTCGCATCCAAAAGATCTTTCCGATGAGCTTATTGAGGTAATGGCTGAAGAACCTAAGATATGCCGGCATATTCACCTTCCTGTTCAGTCGGGAAGCTCCAGAATCCTCAGACTTATGAACAGAAAGTACACAAGAGAAGACTATTTGAAGCTTGTTGAAAAGATCAGGAAGAAGCTTCCTGATGTTTCTCTGACGACTGACATTATTGTCGGTTTTCCGGGTGAGACGGAAGAGGATTTTGACGACACTGTTTCACTTGTTGAAAAGGTCGGATATGATAATGCTTATACCTTCATATATTCAAAGCGTGCAGGAACACCTGCGGCACTTATGGAGGACCAGGTTCCCGAGGACAAGGTCAAGACAAGGTTTAACAGGCTTCTTGATGCCTGCACGAAGTGTACGGCAGATAAGGCAAAGGCGCTTGAGGGAAAGGTGATGCAGGTGCTTATCGAAGAGGAGGACAGGGAGAAGGGACTTCTTACGGGACGACTTTCAAACAATTACCTGGTGCATTTTGAGGGTGATAAATCACTTCTCGGAAGCTACAGGGATGTTCTTCTGAAGGAATCAAAAGGATTTTATTTTATTGGCGAGCTTGTCTGAACGCCGTGTCAATTAAGGAGGGATTAAAATGCTTAAAAGTGTAGCTGATGTTCAGTCATTCTGTAAGAAGAATGCGATTCTTATGATTGATTTCAAAATGACGGATATTGACGGAAGATATCGTCATATTTCAATTCCGGTTCAAAGATTTACCGAGGATACTCTTAAGTACGGAATCGGTTTTGACGGATCAAATTACGGCTTTGCACCTGTGGAAAACTCGGATATGGTATTTATCCCCGATCTTTCTACTGCGTACATTGACCCGTTCTGTGAGATTCCGACACTTTCGATGTCAGGAAATGCTATGATTATCGATTCTCCTAACAACCGTCCTTTTGACCAGTATCCGAGAAACGTTATCAAGGCTGCAACCGATTATATGAAGTCGACTGGTATAGCAGACGAGATGATAATAGGACCCGAGTTTGAATTCCATGTATTTGACAATGTATGGTACGATGTAAAACCCAACCTTGTTTCCTACGAGGTCGACACCGTACAGGCCGAGTGGAATGCGGGAGAAG
>JAZLIL010000108.1:0-11621 GCA_045617405.1 Lachnospiraceae bacterium
CAGGCTTCGGATAACCTGTCGGGAAGAACAGCATGTCGCCCTGTCCCAAAAGATCCTCTGCACCGACTCCGTCAATAATGGTTCTCGAGTCTACTCCCGATGAAACAGCGAATGCTATTCTCGAAGGAATATTGGCCTTGATAACACCGGTTATGACATTAACTGAAGGTCTCTGAGTCGCAATGATAAGGTGAAGCCCGGCAGCTCTTGCAAGCTGGGCCAACCTGCAGATTGCATCCTCAACCTCTTTAGGAGAGCACATCATCAGATCGGCAAGCTCGTCAACGATAATGACAATCTGAGGAAGCTTCTCAAAGCATTTTCTCGAATCCTCCGTCTCATCGCCAAGATACTGCTGTTCCTCAACAAAAGCATTGAAACCTGCAATGTCCCTGACACCGACCTCAGCAAAGAGCTTGTAACGGTTTGTCATCTCCATCACAGCCCAGTTGAGCGCCGCACTTGCCTTCTGCGGGTCGGTGACAACAGGAATCAGAAGATGCGGAATTCCGTTGTAGACGCTCAGTTCAACAACCTTGGGGTCTATCATTATCAGCCTTACCTCGGAAGGCTCAGCCTTATATAAAATACTCATGATAATCGTATTGATGCACACAGATTTTCCCGAGCCTGTAGCGCCGGCAATCAGCAGGTGCGGCATCTTTACGATGTCCGTTATGACGGGCTGACCTGAAATATCGCAGCCCACACCGAATGCAACCTTCGATTTGAAGTTATCAAATTCCTTTGTCTCGATAAGATCCCTTAGGAGAACGGGCGTCTTAACCTTGTTGGGGACTTCGATGCCGACGGCACTCTTTCCGGGAATCGGAGCTTCGATTCTGATCTCGGACGCGGCAAGACTGAGCTTGATATCATCAGATAATGACGTAATCCTGCTGACCTTGACACCCTGGTCGGGATGAAGCTCGTACCTTGTTACTGTAGGTCCGCAGCTTACATCGGTTACCCTGACACCGACTCCGAAGCTTGCAAAAGTCTTTTCCATAAGCTCCGCTGTCGCATGAAGCTCATTCTTATTAATACCGTCCTTTGATTTTACGTTTTTCTTAAGAAGATCGATAGGGGGTTTCACGTACTTAATCTTTTCAAGCTCCTCCTCACCTGACTCGATGCTCTTCTCTATCTCCGCTACATCCTCCCTGGATGCCGGCTTTGCTTTTCCACTTTGCACGATTTCCGAATCTGAAGGCTTTTGCCTCTCGTAATCCGATGACTTTGCCCCTGTGTTTTGTGTACTTTCGTAATCAAAAGGCTTTGCCTTTGTGTTTTGCGGACTTACGCAGTCCGCCTGTTTTACCTGCCCAAAATGGTCTTCTGCAGGCACTCTTTCAGTTCCTGCGGGCTTAACATTGTCACTTACGGGCTTTATTTCTGTCATATCCTGAGAAAAGCCGCCATCAAAAGGAAGGTCCTCCGATTCAATGTAGTTTCCACTGAAATTAATCTTACTGTTTCTCGGATGGCCGGCAGTATAACCGCCCTGTTCCTTTATTTTAGAAATAAAATCGGGTTTAGGATCTTCGACGTTAAAAAGTTCATCAGATTCTTCTTCGGAAAGCCTTTTATATTCCTGCTCCATCTCATAGTCATACTCAGCCTTCTTCTCGTCGACCTTTTCCTTAATAAGTCCGGTGAAAAGCGAGATGATGGCCTTTCCCGAAACAATAATGATGCAGGCTAACAGCAGTACAACAAGGATAAGAACACCGCCCACGACTTCGAAGTTCCCGCAAAGAAGCTTAACGGGAACACCGCCGAAGAAACCGCAGTAGGTCCTCTCAAGAAGCGACACGTGCGTAATGTTGGAATTCAGGTAATAATCACGAAATCCCAGAAGAGGATTAAAGCCTCCGCAGATTATCTGAAGCAGACTGCAGATGAGAATATATCCGATAACACAGCAAACAAGCTTTGCCACCGGAAGCTTCCTGCCCTTGTTTGCGACCAGAAAAGCCGAAAGACCAAACAGGAGAAAAGGAAGAACGTAGGCGCCGAGGCCGAAAAGGCCGAAAAAGAATGCATTAATCACATCCCCGGCAGGTCCGCACACATTAAAATAGCTGAGAATAAGCAGAACACACACAAGCGCAGTAAAAAGAAGCACAAGCTCCTCCTGAAGTGATGCCTTAGCCTGAAGACCGCCCTTCTCATCGTAGAGCTCATGGCTCTTCTTAATTTTCTCGCGCTTTGTTTTCGCTTCGGCGATTTCAGATGATTTCCTTGCGTTATCGGCACTCCTTGTTGATGTCCTGCTTGAAGACACGCTGGCTGTCCTTCTGGCCGAACCGTTGGTCCTTGAACTTCTTGAATTTTGAACGCTTGCCCTTGACCTGGGCGCGTTTCTTCTCTGACCTGTCTTTTGTCTTTTGCTGTTACCTGTATCTGCCATTACTCCTCCATGAGCTGTAGCTTATTGAGACCGTTTTCCAGGTCTCTTATGATGTCATCGGCATCTTCAATACCAACGCTGAATCTGATCTGCTCGGGCTTAACGCCTGCCTCAACGAGTTGTTCCTCGGTTAACTGCCTGTGAGTTGTGCTTGCGGGATGGATGCAGCATGTCCTTGCATCAGCGACGTGAACCACAATCTTTGCAAGTTCAAGCGAATCCATAAGCTTCATTGCAGCTTCTCTTCCGCCCTTTACGCCAAATGCGATAACACCTGATGCACCGTTCTTCAGATACTTCTTAGCATTCTCATAATACCTGTTATCGGGATGACCCCGATAATCAACCCAGGGAATCTCTTTTCTTCCCTGCAGCCACTCAGCAATCTTTAATGCATTGTCGCTGTGCTTTCTCATACGAAGTGCAAGCGTCTCAAGTGTAAGATTGAGAAGGAATGCACTAAGCGGAGACATAACGGGACCGATGTCCCTCGCAAGCTGTGCCCTTGCCTTGTTTACAAAGGCAGCCCTTCCGAACTTTTCAGTATAAACCACACCATGATATGATTCATCGGGTGTCGAAAGTCCCTCAAAGCCGGGCTTCGTCCAGTCAAAGCTTCCGCCGTCTACAATAACGCCTCCCATTACGGTTGCATGTCCGTCCATGTACTTTGACGTCGAATGAAGAACAACATCGGCTCCCCACTCAAGCGGTCTGAAAAGCACGGGACTTGCGAAGCTGTTATCGACGAAAAACGGAACACCGTGTGAGTGTGCAATATCAGCGAGTCTCTCAAAATCCGGAACAACAAGTGCCGGATTCGAAATGGTCTCTGTGTAAAGAAGCTTTGTCGAAGGCCGAAAGGCCTTCTCGTACTGCTCATTGCTTGCATCCGCATCGATAAAAGTAACCTCAATACCAAGTCGCTTCAGCGTGACTGCAAAAAGATTCAGTGTTCCACCGTAAACTGCAGCTGTCGAAATTATGTGATCGCCAACACTGCAGATATTAAGAACTGCCGTCATAATAGCAGATGCGCCAGAACCTGTACAAAGAGCACCGACTCCGCCTTCGAGCGCATTGATTTTATTCTCTACAAAAGCAACCGTAGGATTGCTTATTCTCGAATAGATGTGCCCTTCAGCTTCAAAGTCAAAAAGCTTCGCCACCTCTTCGCCGCAGTCATACTTGTAGGTTGTACTCTGATAGATTGGCATCACTCTCGGTTCCCCGTTCTTAGGTTCGTAGCCTGCCTGGATACACCTTGTCTCGATACTATAATCGCTGATGTTCATATAACCCTCCTGTCAACGGGCTGTTTTCAGTCCAAATTCTGTGCATGATATTAATAATAAAAGGATTATCTAACTTCATTCCAGTCCTTTTTAAGCTTTTCAAAAACGCCGTGCTGATCTCTGCCGACAAGACAGATGCTCATGTACTCGGGTTTCAGATACCTGTCACAAAGATTGAATACTTCATCCTGCGTAACTTCCATTACCTTTTCGAGACGCTCTTCAAAAGGCACAATCGCACCCCTTAAGAGAATCGCATTTCCGTTTGAAGACATCCTTGCTTTTGCACTCTCATTACTCATAATCATCTCGATGCGAAGCTGGCGTTTGTTGGATTCTATCTCTTCCTTCGTAAAACCGTTTTTCCTGACATCGGCGACAATTTTTACAATCCTGTCAAATGCGGCCACTGCCTCGCCGGGATTGACTGTGACATCGATGTGGTAGAGTCCGGCTTTACGATAGGCACTCTTGTAACTGAAAACTGAATAAGCAAGTGCAAGCTCATCCCTGATTATCTTGAAAAGTCTCGAATTGTTGCTGCCGCCAAGACAGTTGTTCATTACAGCAATTGCATACTTCTCGGGAGTTTCGGCCGGCAGGAGCGGGAATGCCATGTTCATGTAGAACTGTTCAATATCCTTCCTTCGTCCGGTGAAGCACCTGAAATAATCGGGCACACGCTTCTTAACAACGGGATTCTTTAATCTCGGCGGATTCCCGATACCTCCGAAGTATTCTTCAAGCATGGGACGCATCTCATTGTACTCAAAGGAACCGGCTATCGAGATTATTATGTTTGAAGCACAGTAATACTCTTTCATAAACCGGTACACTGTCTCACTGTCAAAACCTTTAACAACCTGCTTATCACCGGAAATATAAAAACCCAGCGAGTTTTCCCGCCAAACCCTCTGCTGTAAAAGCTCATGCACAAGGTCCTCGGGAGAATCAGCGTACATATCGATTTCGTCAAGGATAACCTTCTTTTCACGATTAAGCTCAACAGGATCGATAGTGCTGTTTGCAATCATATCCCCCATAAGTTCAAGCATGGCAGGCACGTATTCACAAAGAGTAGTCCCATAGATGCAGGTAGATTCTTTAGCGGTAAATGCATTTATGTTGTCACCGAGATTATTAATGGCAAGAGAGATGTCAGAAGCATTTCTCGTTGTTGTTCCCTTAAAGATCATGTGCTCGATACAATGAGAAATACCATTGTTTTCCGCAGTTTCACTGGCACTTCCTACGTTAATGAAAACGCCGGCCGAAACAGACTTCAGATACGGCATCCTCTCAAGAACAACCCTTATTCCATTCGAAAGGCTAAACACCTTCAAGCTCTCAGCCATAACTTCCCCCACATCTACATCTATTATAGACCACATTACAGTATAATAGATATTGTGTTCGAATGCAATAAATATGACATAAAAAAGCATGTCGCTTTCGACATGCTGCGCTGAGTCAATACTATTTGCAATCCGCTTCGCCACTTGCTCATATTTAAGCGTCACTTCGTGCCTTACGAGGTACGGGGCTTGAAACCCCGCACCTCGCACAAGAGCACCCAACGCCCTTAAGGCAGTGGGTGCTCTTGTACTTTTATACACTCTGAATTACTTTACATCCTTCATAGAGAAGCTAATACGCCCCATCTTGTCCTTGCCAAGACATACAACCTTGACAACATCGCCAAGTGTAAGAATATCCTCTACCCTGTTGACTCTCTCTCTGGCAAGCTTTGAAATGTGAACCATTCCTTCCTTACCGGGAGCGAACTCGAGGAATGCACCAAATTCCTTAATGCTAACTACCTTGCCTTCAAGAACCTGACCCTCTTCGAAATCAGTAACAATTATCTGAATGAGCTTAACAGCCTCATCCATCATCTTTGCATCTGTACCGCAAACACTTACTGCACCGTCATCCGTGATATCAATCTTAACGCCTGTTCTGTCGATGATTGCATTGATGGTCTTACCGCGCTGGCCGACAACATCACCAATCTTTAGAGGATCGATCTGAATCTGAATAATCTTGGGAGCATACTCGCCAACTTCCTTACGGGGTTCAGAGATTGCGGGCTTCATGCAGGTGTCCATGATGAAGAGTCTTGCCTCGCGGCATCTTGCGATAGCACCCTCAACGATAGGTCTTGTAAGACCATGGATTTTGATATCCATCTGGATTGCAGTGATACCTTCTGTTGTACCTGTTACTTTGAAATCCATATCGCCGAAGAAATCCTCGAGACCCTGAATATCGGTAAGAAGAACGAAATCATCATCGGTCTCGCCTGTAACAAGACCACAGCTTATTCCTGCAACCATTCTCTTGATGGGAACGCCGGGAGCCATAAGTGACATACATGATGCACATGTTGATGCCATTGATGTTGAACCGTTAGACTCAAATGTCTCCGATACGCAGCGGATTGCATAAGGGAATTCTTCTTCTGAAGGAAGAACAGGGATAAGAGCACGCTCAGCGAGTGCACCGTGTCCGATTTCACGACGTCCGGGTCCTCGTGAAGGCTTTGTCTCGCCTACAGAGTAGCTCGGGAAATTGTAGTGATGCATATAACGCTTTGAAACTTCGTTCTCATCAAGACCATCGAGCTTCTGCTGCTCTGATAGAGGAGCAAGTGTGCACACATCGCAAATCTGAGTCTGTCCACGCGTAAACATTGATGAACCGTGAACTCTCGGAATAATGTCAACCTCTGCTGCAAGAGGTCTGATCTGAGTGATCTTTCTTCCGTCGGGACGCTTCTGATCCTTGAGGATCATCTTGCGGACTGTCTTCTTCTCATACTGGTAAATTGCTTCACCAAGGATTGCAAGATACTCTTCGTTCTCGGCAAATGCCTCTTCAAGCCTTGCGGTAATTTCCTTGATGTTTTCCTCGCGTTTCTGCTTCTCGTCGGTGAATACTGCCTCTTCCATCTCTGCGGGGGGAACAAGCTCCTTCATCTTCTCAAACATTTCCTCGGGAATAGCGCATGAAACATACTCATGCTTCTTCTTGCCAACCTCTGCAACCATCTTGTCGATAAACTCTATAATAGTCTGGTTGACATCATGAGCCAAATAAATTGCTTCAATCATCTTGGATTCGGGAATTTCATTAGCACCGGCCTCAATCATTATAACCTTGTTTCTTGTTGAAGCAACCGTAAGGTTGAGGTCTCCCTTCTTCCACTGCTCCTGATTGGGGTTGATAATGAACTCACCATCAATCATTCCAACCTGTGTTGTAGCGCACGGACCGTCAAAAGGAATATCGGAAATACATGTTGCGATTGCTGAACCGAGCATTGCAACGAGCTCGGGACGGCATTCGGGATCAACGCTCATAACCATGTTGTTTAGAGTAACGTCGTTTCGGTAATCCTTCGGGAAAAGCGGACGCATAGGTCTGTCGATAACACGGCTTGTAAGGATGGCATTCTCGCTTGCCTTACCCTCACGCTTGTTGAAACCGCCGGGAATCTTGCCGACTGAGTAAAGCTTCTCTTCAAACTCAACACTCAGAGGGAAGAAATCGATACCGTCACGAGGCTTATCTGATGCTGTTGCTGTTGAAAGAACAACAGTATCGCCGTAGTGCATAAATGCAGCACCGTTTGCCTGAGCTGCCACTCTTCCGATGTCTACGGTAAGAGTTCTTCCGGCAAGCTCCATTGAAAAACTTTTGTACATAGTCTTACCCTTTCTGTTAATAATTTTCTTAACGTCTACAGGGATTCCGAAACTACTGATAAACGCATCTTCTCATCACGACTTGTAATATTTCGCGTAAAACATACGCTTATCAGAAGTCCCGGAAAAATCCCTAACGGCTATTATAACACTTATGTCAAGCAACATCAATATAAAATACATGTGTCTGTCCGGTAAACGTTGGCACGCCTCTACCGGCCGTGGATTATCCTGCACTAACCTTTTGTATCTTAGTAAACAGGTATTCGAAAGAGTAAAAACAGAGTAATGGCGGCAGATTACTCTGCCGCCATACACGTTCCTGCTTTTTACAACATCCTTGTCACATTCTCAACCGTTTCCTGCTATTTCTCCGGCAACATCTCATGACAGTCACGGTTATGCCGAAACTTTCGTTTTACTTCTTTGCCTGATTCGAATACTTGCTGATGCCCTTCATGATATCCCTCATCATGTAGAAGCTTCCGATTGCACAGATTACATCATCTTTTGCGCAGATTCTGTACGCTTCACGAACGCCCTCGGAAGGAATGTCGTGGACGTAGACAGGCTTTCCGAATTCCTTTAAGACAACGGCAATGTCACGAGGTCTCATTGCCCGGGGATTATTTGCCTCAACACAAATGAAGCATTTTGCATAAGGTGCAAGCATACCGAACATGCTCATATAATCCTTGTCTGCCATAACTCCCACAATGAAGATAAGTTTCCTGTCGGGGAAAAACGATTCAAAGTTTCTGCATACTTCCTTAATCCCCTGTACATTGTGAGCACCTTCCAAAATGAATACAGGATCATTCTTCAGAATCTCAAATCTGCAGGGCCATCTTGTGAGCTTAAGCCCGCGCCGTATCGCGGCATCGGGAATATCAAATCCTTTCTCGCGCAGACACCAGAGAGTCTCAATCGCAACAGCTGCATTCTTAAGCTGATACTCACCCACAAGGCGGATAAACAGGTTGTCAAGATCCTTGTAGGCAAAATGCTGACCGTTGATGGATGCGGTACGAAGCTTTATTTTCGAAAAATCTGCAAGCACGGAACGGCACTTGCATATTCTTGCCTTCTCACTGATACTCTTAAGAGCATCTTCCTCGCTCATATAGGAAATCACATCACAGCCGGGCTTAATGATACCGGCCTTCTCGGCTGCTATCTCGCCGATGGTGTTCCCGAGAATTCCGACATGGTCAAGACCGATGTTTGCAAATACAGCCGCAAGAGGTGCAGGGATGACGTTTGTAGCATCGCGTCTTCCGCCCATCCCGACCTCGAGAATGACAATGTCGCATTCCTTGCGGACAAAGTATTCAAGTGCAACAGCAACGCACAGTTCAAACTCACTGGGAATGAACTCCATCATATTTACAAAATGCTTAACATGATTGCACACCTGAGTAAATTCAAGGTTGTTCATGGTCTTGCCGTTAACCCTGAAATACTCATTAATGCTGTTGATGTACGGAGAATTAAAAGCACCTACAGTATAGCCTGCCTCAATAAGTGGCGTTGCAATCATGTTACTGATTGAACCCTTCCCGTTGGTTCCGGTAACATGAACGAACTTAAGCTTGTTTTCGGGATGCCCCATCTTCTTTAGAAGTTGCTGCAGCAGAATCGTATTCATGTCAGTAACAGGAGGACGTCCCTTAATGAAATTTACAGATTCAAGATAATTCATACGAATTTACACCATTCCCACGCCATCATATGCTCTATTTCGAAACTTCACGTCTGCAGATTTTCTCTTCGACAGGAACAAGTCTCGGAAACAAAACTTTTTTCAGTGCAAAAAGAACTACAAATTCAATCGGAAGCATCACACCAACCTGAACGACCCTGCTCGCCATGATGGCGAAAAATGTCTTGCCCGTGCCGCTGAAGAAATAAAGAGCGCCCGTGGTAAGAATGAGGCTGCAAAACAGCTGGTCAAGAAGAATTGCAGCCGAAAGTCTCAGGTTGAACTTTGTCTTCTTATTGAGACAGAGTCCCCAGATGAAACCGCGGATAACAGCAACTACGCTGATTCCGGGATTCAGACTTCCATAAATCATGTAACCGCCGATTGCATCAGCTGTGAAACCCGCAAAAGCGGAGACCCACGGTCCAAAGAGCATTCCGGTCAGACACCTTGCAACAAATGAAAATCCAATTCTTGTAATAGGTGTAGAGAATGAAAGGAATCGCTCAAGAACAATCTCGACTGCTATCATAAGTCCGAGAACAGCAATCGAATAAACAGACAGCTTGTTGTCCTTCATAGAATATACCTCCCTATTTATTTGTCGAACCAATAGGCTACAACACAGGGAGGATACCTCCGAAGATGTAGCAGTGAGATGCGGGAAATGAACCGCAAGATAGTCTTTTCGTTCAACCATCAACTCTCCGAATGGATGACACTTAACGCTCAAGTCCCTACTCTGCTAAATATACACATAGAAGTTCGTTTACTCTATAAAATGCATATATTGTATCGACTACAGTATTTTAGCACAACATTTTTTCGCTTTCAATATATATTCAAGATTCTCTTCAACATTTTAACGGGATAAAGCATTAAAACAAGAGCGGCAGCAGAAAAAACGCAGGAAAACAAAACTTTGTCTTCATAGTGCTCTTTCTGCTGCCGCTCTGAAAACCGAACGGATTAAATTACTTTCTTAATCCAAGCTTCTCGATGATAGCACGATAACGTCCGATGTCTGTCTTCTTAAGATACTCAAGAAGTCCTCTTCTCTGACCAACCATCTTAAGAAGTCCGCGTCTTGAATGATGATCAAGCTTGTGAATCTTAAGATGCTCATTAAGGTTAACAATCTGCTCTGTAAGAATAGCGATCTGAACCTCGGGTGAACCTGTGTCGTTGGGTGTGCGGCCGTACTTAGCAACAAGCTCAGCCTTCTTTTCCTTTGATACCATAGTAAAATCCTCCATTGCATTATTATTCACCGTCAGCCGGGACCCGGCCGGAGTTGTCCAAAATCCAAGCTGCGGCAGTCAACTCATTTAATTTATCACCGAAGGCTTACGTTGTCAAGAACCTGTCTGTTCATTTTAAAATATTCCTTTGCCTCAGCAACATCCTCTGAGATTGCGAAAGCGAGCGCCTTAGGTCCGTCAAATTTCACTTCGGGACGCCTGTACTCCATCAGCATGCAGCAAAGCTCCTTACCGTAAATATCGGCCTTGAAATCAAACATGTAATTTTCAAGCCGCAAATCCCTGTAACCTGTTTCAGAAGAAACAGTCGGAGCCGTTCCGATGTTCGAAATGCCATCGTAGACACTTGAACCTATCCTCGTGCGTGAGTAGTAAACACCCTTAGGCGGCAGAAGCTTGTTGGCGGGAATTGAAACATTTGCCGTAGGAAAGCCCATCTCATGACCGAAACTCGCACCCTTTTCAACGGTACCGTATACGAAAAACGGCTCTCCGAGAAGTTCATTAGCCTTTGAGATCTCTCCCCTTGAAATAGAATCCCTTATTCTTGAGCTGCTTATCTGATCTGATTCATCGGCAATCTTTGTGTAAACAAAGGTTTCAAATCCGAGTTCACTTCCCATTTGCTTTAGAAGCTTCACATCTCCCGTACGATCCTTCCCGAAATGAAAATCCTCACCCATTATGATTCTCTTAACATTTAGTGATTCGACAAGAACGTCCTTAACAAAATCCTTCGCACTCATCGATGCCGCTTCGTGCGAAAAAGGATAACTTACAAGCACATCGACAAGCTTTTCCCTCTCAAGAAGATATCTCTTTTCTTCATTCGTATAGATAAGAGGTATTTCACTGTGAGTAAAAAGTGTTTGCGGAAAGAGTTCAAAGGTAAACATACACGAAACAAGTTCATTCTGTGCAAGTCGCCTGACCTCTTTAAGAAGCTTCCGGTGACCACGATGTATTCCGTCAAATTTACCGATTGTAAGACAGGTACCTTCCTCGCTTTTGAATTCGTTTAAATCAGTTATATATTGCATTTTTCATTACATCCATAATAATATACGCTGCAAATATCAAAGTATCTCATTCATCCCGCCCAAGAAACATCTTAACGGGTTTAAATTCCTTTCTCTTGCATTTGTATCTGTAGACAGCCGTGAAATTTCCTTCGGCGTCATAAACGCGAACCTCGCTGTCTGTTTCGGGCTTCCTGCTTTCCGGAGTGATATTTTTCAGACG
>JAZLIL010000109.1:0-51029 GCA_045617405.1 Lachnospiraceae bacterium
TACACCAAATAACTTGCCTGAATTTCCTACTGCTTCATCAGAAAAACTTGACGTAGCCCGCTACGCCTGCGTTTTTCTTCTTTGCAGAACGAAAATTCATTCTGCGTTTTTGGTCCAGTTAATTTTTGGACGCTGCACTAGGAGGATGCTTTAGACATCTGCCGGAGGTATTAGTATGAATTCTTACAGCTTTTTGGGAAAGGGAATGAAGTTCCCGCCACAGGTCAACATGACAACGGGAAGATTCGAGACATCGTCGGGTGAACAAAGTGTCAAGGAATCCGTTTACATGATCCTCACAACGAACAAAGGCGAGCGATGGCTCAGACCGGAATTCGGAAGTGAGCTTTCCGGCTACACCTTCATGGATGTCAATCTGACAACGATCAACATCATGCGGATGGAAATCAGTCAGAGCCTTCAGGAGCAGGAACCGAGGATAAGAAATGTTTCGGTCAGCATCGATTCAACCTCAAAGGAGGGATGCCTGATCATCGACCTCGGATATGAGATAATAGAGAGCAACACACGTGACAACCTGGTATTTCCGTTTTATCTGAATGCGGCAGCGGAGGAAGAAGCAAGAAATGATGAAGAAACAGAAACGATATGATGCAGATCTGAGAACCTCCGAGGACATTAAGGATCAGATAGAAGAGCTTTCAAAATCCTATGTTCCCGAATGGCATTTCGACAGAGTCAATCCTGACATCGGCTCGGTCATCGCGATCATGTTTGCCGATCAGTTTGCTGACAATATCAAGCGCTACAACGAACTTGTAGAGGTGTATCATGCCGATCTTGTAAACATGATGGGTGTGTCGCTGATGCCTGCCCAGCCCGCAGGAACCAGCGTTGTAATGCGCCTGACGCAGGATACGGTGGAGGGCTCTTATATTCCCATGGGAACCAAGCTTCTCGGAATGAGTGACGAGGGCTCGTTCATTTTTGAAACGACACATCCGCTCTTCGTTACCAATTCAAACCTCAGGGAAATCTTTGAAACGTCGGAGCAGGACGGAAAGATTATCCCCAGGTTCGGAAGTCTTGTTCAGAAGCCGATTTTCCCCGAGGAAGCCGAGTACAGGCATTTTATTTCGAGTGCGGAAGCGGAAGGTACGGGAACACTTGACAATCTTGAAGCATTCAAGCTGTTTGATTTTGAAAATGAGGGCATCGAGCGTAATGCCATCCTTCTCTACCATTCAAACAGTTTCGATGTAAAAGACGAAAAGATTTTCGTGAGGTTTACAGGCGGAGAGAAGCTTCTCGCAATGATTCTTCGTAACGAGATGAAGGTTTCCTACCTTTCCGAAAGCGGTATCATTGACATAAATGACATCACTGTGAGCGGAGATGTTCTTATCATAAAAAAGGAAGAGGATTGCAGAAAGGTCACCAGAGAGAAGGAGTATTCGCTTCTTATCTTCGAGGCCACAACACCGGTCAGAGAAAACATCGAGGTTCTCGATATCGGTTTCTCGTCGGTCGGAGAACCGGCGAGCCTTACAGCCGCAGGGAACGGAAATACCGATTATGACGTTGAGAATTTCAAGCCGTTTGGCGAGACGCTCTCACTGTTCCAGGAATGCTTCCTCTACCATGATGAGTATTTCTCAAGGGCAGGTGCGAGAATAACTCTGACCTTTGCCATGGAGTTCGGGACTCATGTAATGACCTTTGGTCAGCAGGAGTACGATGACTCGCTGAAGATTATCAAGCGAAAGCCAAGAGTCGTTTTTGCGGAGAACCCCGTCGATTCCTTTGCAGAGCAGATTTCGATTGAGTATCTCTCTCCGAACGGATGGAGAAGACTTGCTCTCGTGGATGATGCAACCGGTCTGTTTGCCGACGCTAAGAGCAGAAAAGTGACAATGAGCTTTATCTGCCCCGATGACTGGGAGGAGAACTCCGGCAACGGGCGCTGCATCAGAATCCAGACGCTTAAGTGCGACAACTGCTACATGATGCCCTGCGCTCATCACTATCCCGTTATCAAGGATTTTAAGGTTTCCTATTCATATGAAGGACGTTACAAAAAGCCCGAACGGCTTGAAGTTGTCAGCGGATCCGAAACAAGGATTGCGACAAGAGAGCTTCTTGAAGGGAAAGGCGTGACTGTTCTAGCAAAGAGCAAGTACACGGATAATGCGATATACTTCGGCTTTGGAAGGAAGTTCGCAAACGGTCCTGTCTCAATGCTCTTTGTCTTTGAGGATGATATCGCCTTTGTAGGTGAAAAACTCAGGTTTGAGTATTCAACAAACGACGGTTTCAAGCCGCTTCATGTGGTTGATAAGACGGAAACGTTCGCGAGAACAGGTCAGATAAGGTTCATTCCGCCGGAGAACATGGCAGCAGTTACGATAGAGGACAAAAAGCTCTACTGGATCAGGGTTGTGGATGCTGACAAGGTCTTTTCAAACAGCAGGGTTTACCGTCCGATAATAAAAAAAGTTTACCTGAATGCCGTTGACGTCATCAATGTTGACACCGTTAACGATATTGACTACGGCGTTGATGAGATTGCACCGGACCTAAATATCAGTCTTCCCGGTCACAACATCCTTGACATTGACCTGTTTGTCAATGAGAAGGGGCAGCACAAGGAAGCGAGCATGAGGGAGCTTCTCAGGAACGATCCCGCAAATTATAAGGCAGAGTACGATTTCCGCGGAAATATAGTCAATTTCTTCGTGAAGTGGACTGAGGTGCCCAATTTCCAGGCATCAAATCCCGGCGACAGGCATTACATCCTTGATCGCGAGATGGGGCGCGTATTCTTTGGAGACGGCGTCCATGTCGAAATTCCGAGAGTGGTCGGTCCCGATTCCATCAGGATTACGAAGAGAAGCTGTGACGGAGTAAACGGAAATCTTCCCGTTGATTCAATCAATGAATCGATGAGCAGCCTTGATTTCATCGGCGAGATCGGCAATCCCTTCCCGTCATTTGGTGGCGGAAACATGGAGACCGTTGAGAACGCAATGTCAAGAGCGGCAGGTATCCTGAGCAACAAGAACCGCCTTGTTACAAAAGAAGATTACATCGGTGAAGTAATTACCAGCTCGGATTCAATCGATAAGGTGGACTGCATAGTCGGTGAGAGCGTCGACGGAACAACGAGGGACGGACTTATAAGCATCGTTCTTCTTATGAAGGACTACGGAAAGGGAACGCATTCGTTCGACAAGCTTCTTCCGAGACTTCGTGAGAGGCTTGAGGAGAGAGTTGAGCTGACAGCTATCAGCAACATTGAGATCGTGGAACCGATCGGAGTAATGATCAGCGTTGACATCTGGCTCAACAAGATGGAAGAGGACAACGATTACGAGGTTCATCAGATGCTGACGGAAGCACTTACCGAGTACCTTTCACCCGTCAGCAACGAAGAGCACAGAGGCTGGGATATCGGAAAGCTTCCGACGAGAACTCAGATTATGATGAAGCTGAGCTCATTAAAGACAGGAGCGTTTATCAGACGTCTTGTAATTACGGGAACCTACACCGACACTTCCGGAGTTCACGAGTGTGACCTTGAGAACCTTCCCGACAACAGCTTTTTCGTGTGCCGGAGCGGAAAGCACAAAGCACATATCATAAATGACAGCATTAAGTAGAAGATACGGGACAGAAAGAAAGGCGGAGACTACGGGCTTCGTCAGCTGCCCCCAATGCGGAGGAATGCCATGATTAGTATCAAACGGATCGAGCCTAAAGATTACGAGAAAATAATGGACGAAGTTTATATGCAGATCCCGCTCTATACAAAGGAGTGGACGAATTTCAACACGTCGGACCCTGCGGTTACGACGATTGAAGATCTGATGGCATTTCTTGCAATTCAGCAGAAGCAGTTTGAAAAGCCCATGCCTGATGTCAGGGTGAACATCCTTAGGATGCTGGGATTTGAGAGGCAGTCGGGAAAGTGTGCAAGAATTCTGATTGAACCTGTCGGTGCAGATCATGATTTTTACCTTCCGGCGAGCCAGAGGTTTACCGTAGGTGACACCTGCTTTGAGACAAACAGGAAGAGCGCGGTCTGTGCAAACAGGATTACCGCAGTCGTATCAGAAGTCGCAGGAGAGGTAGTTAGTCTTTCGGCTGTCATCGATGAGACGAGCAATTTCTCTGTTAAGATCTTTGGCGACAAGCCCGCAAGGAAGGATACGGTCAATATCTTTATGGAGAGGGCACCCCTTACCAATAACGATCTTTTCTTCTACTTTGACATTGACGACAGATTTAAGAGAACATCCGGTGCAGAGGGCAAGTATAATGACTTTGCCGAGGTGGAGTGGCAGATTTACACGGACGGTGGTTTTGTTCCGCTTAAGGTTAAGGACATGACAAGAGCCTTCCTCGAGAAGGGCGAGGTCAAGTTCAAGATTGCCGAAGAGGCAGCGGCAGAGTATGAACTCGGTGAATTCAAGGGCTATTGCATCAGGGCGGTCGTAAAGCGTGCTGATTACGATGTCGCTCCGAGACTTCGAAGCGTTCACGGCTTCCTGTTTGAGGTCTGGCAGAAGGAGACAAGGTCAATCTGCCATTCAATGCCGAAGCAGGATGCTGTTGAAATCTACTGCGATCTTCTTGAGGAGGATTTTGTACAGGTCTTCTGCAAGGAGTCAAGAGGCGGAAGCTATTATCGCTACAGCGAAGCTTCCGAAACAGTAACATTCGGACGTCTTTTTGAAAAGGAACGTCTCGGATTCGGTTACTACAGGTTCAGATTTAACAGGGAAAAGTACGGATTCGGTCCCGGATCCGACAGCGATGCCATCAGAATCGTAGCATTCAGTGAGTCGACAATGAGGCAGTACGCGCTCGGACCGATTTACGGCTACGACAATCAGGTAATTGATCTTCCGCTCAAGAACGTCGTGCCGGAATCCTTCTCGATAATTGCCAGAAGAGTACTCGATGACGGAACGGTAGTCTATGACTTTGTGAAGCCAGATCGCCGCAAGGAAGGAAGTCTCTACTATATCCTCGAGGAGAATGAAGGAAAGATTATTGTAAAGGATCCCGGAGCCTTCATCGGCTGTGAGCTGTTCCTTTGCAGCTGTGCGGTGACACGAGGAGAAGAGGGCAATGTACGTCCGGGCAATTTCTTTAAGCCTGTCGGTTACGATACAAATGTAAAATTCAAGAATCCCTTCAGCGGTGAGGGTGGTCGTTTTCAGGAGTCGCTGGAGGAGCTTCAACGGAGGTTTGTTGAGGATCTCAATGCTCCGTTCGCTCTTGTTAAGGCGAAGGATTACAATGACCTGATTCATCAGATACCGGATCTGTGCATCCATAAGGTGCGTGCAATTCCCGTTCCTGACACCAACGACGTAAAGGTTGTCGTTCTTCCCTATTCGGAGAGCAAAAAGCCTGTCCTTTCCAAGGTTTACGTGGAGAAGATTACAGAATTCCTGAACTGCCACAGAATGCTTTCGTCAGGTGTTCAGGTTATCCAGCCTGCCTACATTCCGGTCGATGTTTCGGGTACGATTTACGTCAAGCCTCATTACGAGAATTGCCGTGAGAGGATTGAAGAGGTTCTGAACAGCTACCTCGATTATATTAACGGATCTCAGACGTTCGGACAGATTATGCGATTTGACAATCTGTTCTGTGACATTGAGGAAATCGACGGGGTAGAGTACATTTTTGAACTTGCAGTCTATCCGACATCCATGAAGAATGCAAAGCTGCAGGGACTTGATATTATTCCTGCGGATAATGCACTTCTTGTTCCCGGAAGGTACACCTTCGAGGTCAACACCTTCGGAGGCAGGGAGAGATAGTATGAGATAATCCCCGGACGGCCTTAATATGCGGAAGGACCGGTCGGATATCAGTTAGAGATAAGGGGGAATCCTTATGGCATCAAAGGCTATCAGAACATTCACAGTCAGAACCAACAGACTGAAGCAGGCTTCGCTGTTTGGCCTCACCATGACAGACAGGGGCGAGCTGCTCCTTGATCCGAATGAGGACATGCATTATGTGTTTCTGCCCTGTTTTGATTCGGGCGAGGTGGACGGCCTGTGGGGACGTTTTCACTTCAGCGCGAGGCTTCCTGAGGAAGTAATCTTAAAGATATATGCCTATTCGACGAATGAACACCTTTTTGTACGCAAGGGTGAGATTACCGAAATTGACAGATTCCTGCGTGACGATTCCGTTTCCCCCGGCATCAAGATGAATTTCTTTAAGGTTGCCGGTTCGGAGCCTGCTTACAATACGTGCGAGAAACTGCTTTACGAAGAGGAAGGACGTTACCTCTGGATTGCGGTTGTTGTGGACGGAGTGGGTGAAGGCAGCCTCGGCAATTTTGTTGTAAATAATCCCGGTGACATTTTTATGAACACCTTACCCGCCATTTATCGGGAGCGGAACGGTTTCTACCACAGATGGCTATCAATCTTCTCATCGATTTTCAACGATTTTCAGGCGAATGTGGACGGCTACAGCGACGTTCTCAATGTCGAAACGGCTAACAAGGAGCTTCTTGAGGTGTTTGCAGGATGGCTCGGAATCGATGTAAGCGGTGATTTTCTTGATGAGGAGACACTTCGTAATCTTGTGAGACACGGCTACGACCTCAACAGAATGAAAGGAACGAAGCTGGCTCTTGAGAAGCTGACCGAGATAGTTCTCGGTGAACGTGCGATGATTGTTGAGAAAAAGGTTGCATCCGACGGAAATGCCTATGGCAGAAGCGTCTACGATGTTACACTGTTTGTTCAGAAATATGTCGATGAGAAGAAGCGGTCACAGCTGTTCTTCCTGATGCAGCAGTTTGTTCCGATAAGATCGAAGCTCAACATCATCTTCCTGAACAAGAAGAGTCTGCTCGACAACTACAGTTACCTTGACATCAATGCTTCCGTATACAATACTGCCGGGGCAGAACTGGATCAGAGCCTTGTACTTGACGGCAACACGATCCTTTCGGAATAAGGACTTAATATGCGAGCATCAAGACAGTATGTCATCCAAAATCAGGAAAAGGATGAGCAGGACAAGAAAAGGAGAAAACGCAGGCTTCCCGACGATGATTTCGAAGACGATCAGATAAGGTGGGAGCTTCCGAAACAGACCAGCCTGAACAGCAGCAATCCCGGCGTGTTTGATTCTGTGATGAGCCACGGAATCAACACTGAGGAGAGCATTTTCGACAGGCAGGCTGTTTTTCGCGTTCATAAAGAGGAGGGCTTTTAATGAACAGTCATTTTGATAAATCATTGATCACGGTACCCTTTGCGGACTACGATGAGTTCATGAACTATCTGTTCGCCTGTGTCAATTCAAGCCTTGATACGTATCTGGCCGAGATGAAGCTTGTCTTTGCAACGTCCCAGGGCGGGTATAAGAACGTACTCTATCCGGATCTTGAGATTGCACATGATATTTGCCAGGAAAAGCTGCAGGTGTTCAGAGGTGTATCGAAGGGCTCCGATTTGTCCGCAGCCTTGCAGCCCGGGGATGTTTCATCGGCCGAAAACATTGTTTCCGCCGATGATGAGCTGATGTCTCTTCTCGGAAGCTTTGCCGACAGCGGCGATTCGTCAGATCCTTTCGCAGCCTTCGGCGGAGAAAGCAGCGGCGACGTTGATGACATTTTCGCTGCTTTCGGAGGATCTGATGACGACCTTTCAGACAGCAATCCGTTCGGGACGAATGAGAAATCCACAGGACCGAACGGTGAAGAAATCAATCTTGATACCATCGCGGGTCAGATTGCCTATATCTGTGCGCGTGCCGAGCTCGCGGTTGATCACGGGGTAAGTATTCCTTTCTATGAATTGTGCCGCAAGCTTTCTTATGATCCCTTTACGATTTTCTGCTTTGCGGCTGCACTTCTTTCTTCAACACAGACCGATTACGCAGGTGTTTTCCAGGTTGTAAATGAGAACGGAAGTCTTTCGGCACCTACAATCGAGTCAGCGGCAAAGCTTTTCTACGGCAATAAGTTTTCGATTACGAGTGCCTACGGTGACATGTCCGTGTGCCTTGAACAGCTGCTTCCCATCTTTGATCTTCGTGTTGTCGGCAGTATGCCTTTCTCGACAGTTGTTTCCCCTGACAAGAGGATTATTGATTTCCTCTTCGGACGAAATCCTTATAAGATCGATGAGAACTACATAAGGTTCATGCGTATGCTGACGGATGACAACGAGCTCGATCCAATTATGGCAAACGAATCGGTGATAGAGGCAATGAAGATATCCTATCAGCAGGGCACCGGAATCTTTTCATATGTAGGAGATGAAGGAAGCGGCAGGAAGTTCTTTGTAAAGCATTTCTGCCGGGACAACGGGATGCGTGCCATTGCCCTGAATTGCAAGAAGCTCTTTGTGTATGACTATCAGTTTGTCGACAAGGCACTCTGGGCGGCAGCGAGAGAGTGTATCCTCACAAACTCTGCGTGTGTGCTTGAGGATCTTTCCTTCAGGGAAGAGGAGAAGGACAAATTCCAGGGATATATGGACCTTGCATTTGCAAAGCTCATCGATAAGAATGTACTCGTCTTTACTCTCAGTATGGAAACGCTGCAGCTCAAGACCATTACAAAGGTTGATTTCACCGAACTTAATCTTCAGACACCGGGTGCAGATGAGAGAACGGCATGCTGGCAGTACTACGCAAAGCCCTACAATCTTGACGATGACTGCGATCTTGACGAAATGGTCATTAAGTTCCTGTTTACACCGGGAAAGATAAAGGATGCCCTTCGTCATGCGCTCAGTCTGGCAACTATGGAAAAGAAGGAGCGAATTCCGAGAGCACTTCTTTTCAAGGGCTGCAACGCGCAGATGTCCTCAGAGCTTTCTAAGAAGGCATCACGAGTTGAAGCAAAGTTCGGTTTCGATGATATCGTCATGAATCCCGATCAGCGTGAGACAATCTCACATGCGATTGAACAGATGATGTATCGAAGCGCAGTATACGATAAATGGAATTACATTAAAAAATATCCTTACGGCCGCGGACTTACAGTACTTCTCTTCGGTGCTCCCGGTACCGGTAAATCCATGATGGCTCAGGTTCTTGCCCACGAGCTTAACCTTGAGCTTTACAGAGTCGATGTATCGAAGGTTGTTGATAAGTATGTCGGTGAGACTGAAAAATCACTGTCAATGATTTTCCGTGAAGCAAAAAAGTGTAATGTCGTGCTTTTCTTCGATGAGTGTGATACAATTTTTGCAAAGCGTTCTGATGACGGCGGATCGAATCAGGCGTCGGCAAACAACAAGACAGCCCTCCTGCTTCAGGAAATGGAAGCCTACGACGGTGTCTGTGTTCTTGCGACAAACTACAAGCACAACATAGATCCTGCTTTCTTCAGACGTATGAAATACATCGTTGAGTTCCAGTTCCCCGATGTTGACACAAGAGAGATGCTTTGGAGAACTACAATTCCTAAGACAACGCCACTGGCAGAAGATGTTGATATAAGATTCCTTGCAGAACGCTTTGAGTTTGCAGGCGGGAATATCAAGAACTGCATCTTAAATGCTGCGTTTCTTGCGGCTGCCGACGGTGACGGCGAAGAGGTCTGCATGAGGCATTACCTCATGGCAATTAAGTACGAGTTCGTTAAGGTCGGCAAGGTGTTCACAAAGGCCGATTTCGAACCGTATGCGGCCCAGATCGGACTTGGTGACAGGTAGCATGACTATAGAGAGGTAAGTTAATTGGCCAGAGAACTAAACAAAGGACTAATCTTTACAAATGACAGGTGCATCGCGTGCGGAAAGTGCTTCGGATCGTGCGGTGCGAGCGGTGTAGGTGCCAACATCGTTCAGGACAATAACAAAGGGCTGATCGTAAAGATCGATGGAGACAGATGCTCAAATTGCGGCATCTGCATCAGCACGTGCCTTCATAGCGGCCGTGAATACCGTGATGACTGCTCGGCGTTTCTTGCTGCCCTGAATTCGGGAGAGAAAATCTCGGTTATTGTAGCCTCCTCGTTCTACGTTCTCTATGGTGACAAAGCATCGTCAATTCTCGGATATCTCAGGTCTCTCGGCGTTGATAAGATTTACGACGCTGCTTTTGGCGCGGAGATTTCCGTATATGCGCAGCTTGATTACTGTAAATCACATGAAGACAGACCGGTGAGCGAGCGTGCATTTATTTCACCTATGTGCTCGGCTTTTGTTAATGCAATTGAGCTTTTTCACCCCGTTCTTATCGATAAGCTGATTCCTGTGCAGTCTCCGATGATGTGTACTGCAATTTATGCCCGTAAGTATCTTGGTGATACCAATAAATTTGCCTATTTCGGACCCTGTATTGCTGCGGGAGATGAAATCAGGGCTAAGGGTGTACCCGGTATAATCGGGTACAATGTGACGTTTGAGCATTTCATGAGCTGGGTCGAGGGAATCCCCGTTGAGAAGTATTCTGCGGAGGCAGATCTTAAGAGCAACGGCTACGGTGATATTATTCCGCTTTACGGTGGATTTGCGGACAGCATTTCAAAATTCATTTCCTCCGAGAAGAGAATAATCTCCTACAAGGATATGAAGCCCACAACCTATCAGGAGCTCAAGCTTTCACTCGGAAGTGAGGCAGAGTCGATTCAGCCTTATATGGCAGACGTCTACGCATGCGGCTCGGGATGCCAGTTCGGGTCGGGTATTGAGCAGCACAAATTCAACAAGGAAGCTGTCTATTCATATATTTCAAAGCTTCGTTTGTCTGTCTTTGAAAATTATAACAGAAACGGATCCCATCAAGCCAGCTGGCAGGCACTTAAGGATCTGTTCAAGGATATCGATCTTTCTGATTTTGCCAGGGAATTTGACAAAACAAGAGGCGTCGTAAACGAGCCCGTACCCGAAGAAAAGCTTGAGGCGACATTCCGGGAAATGCTCAAGGATACTCCCGAAAAGCGAAGAATCAACTGCGGTTCCTGCGGATTCCAAAGCTGCAAGGCAATGGCAAACGCGATTGCAAAGGGCTACATCAGGAAGGAAAACTGCATCAGGTACATGAACGACATGATGCTCAATAAGTACATGTACGATCCTCTTACCGGGCTCTATACAGAGACGCTGTTTATGCAGCAGAGCAAGAAGCTTCTTTCGGAGCATTCTGATAAGAAGTATTTTATTGCGTTCGGAAACATTTCGAGGCTCAAGACTATAAATGATATCTACAGCTTTGACACCGGTGACAAGATTTTGCGCTGGGTTGGTACAAGACTGTCGAATATTGCAGGTTCAAACGGGATAGTTGCTTATTTCGGAAACGGCACCTATTGCATGATCTGTGAGTACTCGCAGGAGAACATTGACAGGCTTACAAGTATTGAGGCATTTGATTTTTCAAGCTTCGGCGTGAGTCACTATGTTATCATGCAAATCGGTATATATATCATCGAGGATAACGCCGAGAACCTGCGAAGGATGATCAATTATGCATCCATGGCGTCGCAGGAGAAGGCGGCGATTGTTAAAAATGTCGTTACGATCTTCCGTGCCGATTCAAGACAGCGTCTTATTGAAGAGTCTGATATCTCAACAAAGATGAAGCAGGCACTTTCAAACAAAGAATTTGTTCTCTGGTTCCAGCCGCAGTATTCCGCTCATGACAAGTCAATCACGGGTGCGGAGGCTCTGTGCCGCTGGGTTAAGCCGGACGGCAGCATTATTTCGCCGGGCGTCTTCATTCCGATTGCGGAGAAGAGCGACTTCATGCGCGATCTTGATAAGGCTATCTGGAAACAGGCCTTTGAAACTGTGAAAAGATGGATTGACACCGGTATCGATCCGCCGCCTGTCTCTGTCAACATTTCAAGAATCAGTCTCGAGACTGACGAGATGATTTCATACATTTCACAGCTTGGAAACGAGTATGCGATTCCCGAGCGCTACATTCATTTTGAGATAACCGAGAGTGCTTATTTTGCAAATCAGGACGAGCTTATCAGGCGTGTTAACATGATAAGGGAGCTTGGTTACGAGATTGCAATGGACGATTTCGGAAGCGGTTACTCGTCCCTTAATGTTCTGAAGGACATGCCTATCGACATCCTCAAGCTCGACATGGGCTTTCTTCGCGATGACACAAATATGGACAGGGGCGGAACCATCATCAGTTCTGTTGCAAGAATGGCAGGTGATCTCGGGTTCATTACAATCGCAGAGGGCGTTGAAACGTCCGTGCAGGTTGACTTCCTTCGCAGTATCGGCGTAAATGTTATCCAGGGTTATGTATATGCAAAGCCTATGCCCGAAAAGGAATATGTAAACCTTCTGATAAAATCGGGGTCATCAAGGGATATTGTCAGTGAAGCCGAAGTATTCAAGATTGAAGTAGGCAGATTCCTTGATCCCTCATCATATGAGAGCATGATGTTTGAGAACATGACGGGACCGTCTGTGCTCCTTGAATATGATGAGTCGGGCGATGAACTTTCAATGATCAGAATCAACAGGAAGGGTCTTGGTATTTTAGGATGCGACGGTATTCCCATTACGGCTGTCAAGGCGTTTTTCAGAAAGCTCATGGCAACGAAGTCGGGCAGACAGCTTAAGGAGGTTGCTGCAAGATCGTGCAGTACCGGAGAAGAGCTTTCCTGCGAGCTTACAATGCGTGAGCAGCGCTTTCAGAAGGAAATCTGGATTAGAGCCTGCTTAAGACCGTTCGACAAGCGAGGCGGAAGGCACATGATATATGCTTTCTACGATGACATCACAAAGGAACGTCTCGTAGAGAACACCCTGAAGATTGCCAATTTCCAGATGTCCTACATCCTTGACAAGACCGTTGTCGGAAATCTTCTCATGCATGTCAGGGTTGATGTCCGTGATTTCCCGAATTCGATGGTTATCAGGGTTCTTCGCTGCAATGAAGAATTTTCACAGTTATCGGGTTACTCAGAGGCGGAGGTCCTTTCATGGACTGAGAAGGAGACACTTGGCGTCGTTCATCCCATTGACCGTCCGGGGTTTCTTATCGCAGCGGGAAAGGCAGTCAGAAAGGCCAACGGAGGTTCGTCGACTTATATATACCGTGCATGCCATCGTGAAGGCTACTACATAAAGGTTAAGGTAATTATTACTGCGATATCAACGGAAGACAAGTCATTGTTCCTGTCGACAAGCTTCTTTATGGTCTGATGTGCTCACCGCGGGACATGGGCCGCAGCAGGGTGAAAAAGGTTATATTTTTCGGTTTTGAACCCGGAAGATACGGAGGGAATATGCCGGTACTTACAGTTAAAACATTCGGCGAATTTTCTATTTCCTGCAACGGGAAATCGATTAATTCCAAACAGGACAGGTCGAAGAAGATCTGGCTCTTTTTGACATACATAATTGTTCATCACAGGGACACTATTCCCGAGGCACAGATACTTAAGCTTCTCTGGCCCGAAGCGGAAGAAAAGGACGCTTCGGTTCAGGGCTCGCTCAAGACACTTCTTCACAGGACGAGAATTCTCCTGGAAGAGCTCTCGCTCGGTGAGGATGCAAATCCCATCGTCAAGAGGAAAAGCAGTATTGCCTGGAATCCTGAATTCGAACTTCGGATTGATTGCGAAATGTTTGATGAGAGGATGAACAGGATTAAAGAATCTTCAGGTGATGATCCGGGTCTTGTCAATTACCAGCTTGATACACTAAGAATGTATAAGGGAATGTTCCTTCCCGACAATGCCCTTGATATCTGGGCACTGCCGCTTATTTCACATTACCGTTCGGAGTACAATACACTTCTCAGAAAAACTGTTGTGACACTCTGCAGGCTCGGGCGCTACCCCGAGGTTCTTGAACTGTGTCGGAACGCGGCAGAGCACAACGAGTTTGATGAATTTATCAATTATCACATTATATATGCACTTGCCTACATGGATCAGAAGCCGGCAGCGCTCAAGCATTATCAGAACTATGTTGACATGCTCTACAGCGAGCTCTCGATTAATCCTTCGCGCCAGCTTCTTGAACTCTACCGTCATGTGCTCAAGTCCTCGTCGGTAAGCTCTGTTTCGGTCGAGAGCATTGTAGAGGACGTTTTGGACATGAATGAGGAGAGAGCAGCCTACAGCTGCGACTATCAGTTCTTCAGGATCCTTTGTCAGGTTCAGATGCGTCTCGCAATGAGATTTAAGATTCCCATGTATCTTTGCGTTCTTTCTATCTCAAGCGAGGGGAAGAGGCTTACACCCTATCAGCGCGAAGAAGCAATGCTGGCTCTTGCAAAAGCAATCTCCGGGTCGCTTCGATGCTCTGATGCCTTTACTGTGTACAGCGATTATCAGTACCTGATTCTCTTGCCGGGTATGACCGATGCAAACGGTTCTCTTGTTGAGAACAGAATCATCGGCAGTTTTTATCGCAATAATCCCGGTATGGACATTGTCATCAATCCGACAATAGTTCCGCTGAAGCTTAGTCCCAAAGAAAAGAGAAACATTGACAATACCGATATATAGGGAGATAATTATTACATTATGGGTCAGTATAGAGGAATAAAAAAACCATCGGAAGCCTGCGATTCGGATCTGCTTTTTGAGATCTACGGACTTCTTGCGTTTACAAAAGATAAGGAATCGATAGATAAGGTGTTTGAAGCGGTAGGACAGCGCTATTCTCTTTCAAGAGGGCTGATACTTGAGGCTGATTCCGATTCGCTTTTTCTCAGCGTCGATTATGAGTGGAACAGGCAGAAGGGGCGCAAAGAAATCGACAGCACCTACTGTTTTGAGTACGATGAATGGGATGGAATGAACCCCATGACAAGCGAAGATGCTACTCTGATAGTGGGGAATGTCGATGAACTTGAAGGATCGAGCGATATGGGATTTTGCGATGTCATAGGTGCAAAGTCGTTGCTTGCTTTTGCGCTCACAGACGGCGAATTCTTTTACGGAAGCGTCATTTTTGTCGGAGATACCGCAAGAGAATGGAAAAAGAATGAGATAGAGACACTCCGCGAAACGGCGAGGCTTCTTTTCTCGGTTATTCTTGATTCCATCGAGAGCAAAAAGCAAAGATCGGTAGTGCTTGATTCCGTTGCAGCAATGGAAGAGGCAAATCTGATTAAAAAGGACTTTCTTACAAACCTTTCACATGAGTTTCGTACTCCGCTCAATTCAATACTTGGTTTTATCTACGTTCTTAATCAAAGCCGGAACGATCAGGCAACATTTTCGCAGTGCCTCAAGCAGCTTGAGGAGTCTTCAAAGCAGCTGCTCGATCTTGTGAATGACTGCCTTGATGTAAACAGGATAAGCTCGGGGGGCTCGCAGTCTGACAGCAACTGGTTCGGACTGGAGGATGTAATCGGATCGGTTGTTGAAAACTATAGGGGGACGCTTGAAAAGAGATCTCAGAGAGTCATTACGCAGATAGCGGTTAATCATAAGGTGGTAAAGGGTGAAGCCGACAAGCTGATAAGGGTTCTAAGCTGTGTTGTGGACAATGCCTCAAAGTACAGTCACGTGGAAGATGAAATCGATATCTGCGTGAAAGAAAAGCCGGTTTCAAGTCTTCAATCGATGTTTATATTCCATGTCCTTGATAACGGTATCGGAATTGATGACAGCTTCATTAATCGCGTATTTGAGCCGTTCTCGCAGGGGGGGTCCGTTGGCTGCGGATTAAGAACGCAAGGCACCGGCCTCGGGCTTACAATTGCAAGGAATCTCGTTGAGCTGATGCACGGTACGATTGACATCTACAGCACAAAGGGAAAAGGAACAGAAGTAATTATCGAGATTCCGCTGATTGTTCACGATCAGAATGAGAATCCTGCAGACAGCGATTTCTCAGGCGAACAGATGGAAACGCTGAATGACCGGCAAAGTATGGTCTACATCGGAAACAGAGTTCTGATCGTCGAAGACAATCTGATAAACGCTGAGGCGGTTGCCGCAATCCTCGGTCAGAGGGGATTTGAAACCGAGATTGCCGATAACGGAGAGGTTGCGGTGTCAATGTTCAGAGACAACGGTGAGTTCTATTACGATCTTGTCCTCATGGACATCCTGATGCCTGTTATGGACGGAATTGAGGCTACAAAGAGAATAAGGGAGATGGGCAAGGCTGACAGCAGAATGGTTCCTATTGTTGCGCTTTCGGCCAACGCGCTTTACGAAGACAGGGCAAAGTCAATAGCGGCCGGAATGAATGCCCACATTTCAAAGCCTGTTGATGTAAAGGAACTGTTTGAGGTAATTGAGCAGCTGGTAATATAAATGAAATCAGGATTTAATTTGCAAAAGAGGATTAGAATTATTGCAGCAGGCACATTGATGCTTGCTGCGGTTGCATTTTTATCATGTTCAGTCTTTGCAATTGCGGCAGAACGCTACGAACTTCTTTCACCGAGCGAAGTGATGGGCGAACAGTACGCGAGTGAGAGCACCTACAGTGTTGTACTTGTGAATCTGACCGACGGTGAAACAGTGTATTCCGACAATGCACTTGCACCGAGATCCACATCCGGAGTCGGAGATCTGATGTTCATTTATACGGCACTTTCCAATACAGACGGAAGCGAGACGGTCACTGTTCTTAATGACGGACTTTTTGAACACGGAAGTGCGGTGAATGTCGATACACTTTTGAACACCTGGTACTACAGCAGGGATGCTGTCATCCGTGACGAGCTTGCCTCCTACATTGCCGGAAGCCCTGCGGATTATGTTGAACTCATGAACAGGAGTGCGAGAAGCCTTATGATGGTCAATACGCATTTTTTAAATCTGGATTCAACTTACGACAGAATGCAGTACTCTACTGCTTTTGATGCCTATAAGGTAACATCAGAACTGCTTGGAAATGACAGATTTCTCTCACTTCTTGAAGGACCTGTTTCTGAGATTTCCTATCTTCTGAACGGCTGTGATTCGAAGCTTTCCTTTATTGCCGATTCTTCTCTCATTGAGTCTCCCGCCCTTTCTTCGACTGATTACGAGGTTGTTTTTTCAATGACTTCATGGAATCCGGAAATGGGAGATAACGGCTTCTATGCTTATCGGGATTCTCTCGGAAAGGTTTTCCTTTCCGTAGTAATGGCTGCGCCTGCAGGCTTCAGTCCTGACAGAATCTCTGCGGTGGTACTTGACGGGATACGTACATCGGATGTCATTCTTGCCACTGCGGCCGACTCGAGTACATATTTTGATCCGGAAACTTCAGTCTACATTCCGACCGGGAGTAATGATGAGCGCTACAGATATATCCTGGGAACCGATTATTATCCCTATTCAACTCTGAATCCCGCACCCGGCTATGCTACGGAGGCGGAGGCTGCCAGAAATATGCGAACGGTCACTCTTCCCGTCTGGGTTATCGGTCCTGATGACACACGTGTTTCGTCAACCTACACAATCAGGATACATAAGAATCTTGTTCAGAATGTCAGAGCAATTTTCAATGAAATATATGCCCTTGACTATAAATTCCCCATTAACTACATGGTTGGTTACCGCTATCGCCCCGTCGGCGGTTCAGGTCTCGTAATGCTCAATTATCAGTCGATTCACAGTTTTGGCGCTGCTATTGACATCAATCCCGGTGATTACGATAACGATCTTTATCTCGGTTATCATCAGGATTTGCGTGACAAGTCGAACCCCTACTGCATCACAGATGAGGTTATTGCAATCTTTGCAAAGTACGGTTGGTTCTGGGGCGGTGATTTTGCCATATGCTCCGACACCATGCACTTTCAGTATCTTGGCCTTGATTTCATGAAGTACGATTCCGCCGAGCCATTCCCGATTCTTCGTGCTGATGCTGCGAATATGAGCGGTGCCGTTATCACGAATCTGCAGCAGCGGCTTTCCAAGCTCGGATTCCTTCCATCAGAGGGGATTACGGGCGTTTACGATGATGATACGCAAGCTGCGGTCATGGCCTTCCAGAAGGAAAACAATTTTGAACAAAACGGCGTAGTTGCCTACGAAGTGTGGGTGCGCCTGATAAATCTCACTCACGACATGAGTTATGTGTTCTAGAATCTGATATCGGGTTTGATGTTGCCGTTTTGCAGATTATCAGCCGTAATAGTTCCCGAAGTATTCGACAGCTTCTTGACGCCTTCCAGCACTTCCATCAGGTTATCAGCCGTAATAGTTCCCGAAGTATTCGACAGGTTGCCTATATCAGGAAAACCCCGACCAAGTGGCCGGGGTTTTGTTAATCTGATATCAGATATCAAGAACGTAAGGATTAATTGCGTGTCTCGGAACACCTTCTACCATAAGAGGACTTGTCTCCTCAAGGATGAGAGGACGAGCATACCTGATGAACTCCTCCGTTACGAAATCATTCTCAGTGTCAATCCAATCCATGGGAACGCTCTTAACTTCATTGGCAATCTTTGCAACAGGTGCTGTTTCAAAGCGAACATGGTAAATCTCACCGGGCTCTCTGATCATAACGGCTGCAACACCTGTTTCGCCGTTGTCAGCTGCCTTGGCTGCCGTAGCACCGATTGTGAATGCTTCTTCAACATCGGTACCTGATGCGATGTGTGATGCTGCACGCTGGCATGTTGAAAACTCAATGCTTCTTGTCTTGATTCCAAGCTTGCCCTGAACGTAGTTTGCAAGGAAGAATGCGGTACCCGTGAGCTGCTTGTGACCAAAAGCGTCTGTCTGGGCTTCGTTAACATCGTCAAGCTCTGTTACATAGCGGCCGTCGGCAAGCTTGATTCCTTCAGATACACAAACATTTACAGCGTCCTTCTTCTCAAGAAGAGCCTTAATCTTCTCGATGAAACGGTCGATATCGAAAGGAACCTCGGGAAGGTAGATGAGGTCGGGACCGGGGTTGTCTTCGCCCTTTGCAAGAGCAGATGCACCTGTTAACCAGCCTGCGTCACGTCCCATAATCTCCATGATGGTAACCTGCTTCTTTTTGTAGGAGAGGCCGATAGCATCGATGATGATTTCCTTAACTGTTGTTGCAACATACTTTGCTGCCGAACCGTATCCGGGTGAATGATCCGTAACCTGAAGGTCGTTGTCGATGGTCTTGATAACACCGATGAACTTGATGTCATCGATTCCGCGTGACTTAGCGTACTCGGCAAGTCTGTGGATGGTGTCCATCGAATCATTTCCGCCTGCGTAGAAGAAGTACTTAATGTTGAGTTCGCGGCACTTCTTGATAATCTCTTCGTAGGTTTCTCTGCCTTCTTCAATCTTGGGAAGCTTAAATCTGCATGATCCAAGATAAGCTGAGGGTGTTCTCTTGAGCATTTCAAGATCAAGATCTGTCTTGATAGTTTCTTCCATGTCAAAGTACTTTCCGTCAAGGAAGCCCTGAATACCATGGATCATTCCGTACACGTGTCTTGCGCCAAGCTGACGGCATGTCTTAAAAACGCCGGCAATGCTCGCGTTGATGACAGCAGTAGGTCCGCCTGACTGTCCGATGATTGCATTTCCTTTCATTACATTTCCTCCGATTCTTACATTAATGTGTTCACACGTTGCATAATAGGGCAAACGCCCAAAACACACTAATTATAGGAGCAAAACAAATGCGTGTCAAGGTGGACAGGTGAAAAACTATTCCATGCCAAAGAGCTTGGAGATAGGTGATTCCCTGTCGAGGATAACTGTCTTGTTCTTTCCGACCATTGAAGCCTTCAGGGCATCGAGCTCAAGTGTGAAGGTGTAGAAGTCGGCCTTGTCGGGATCGTTGTAGGCCTCTGAAAGGATTCGCATGTACTCTGCCTCACCTTCCGCCTCAAGCTGTGCTGCCTGGGCATTGGCCTCAGAGAGGAGAATTGTAACCTGCTTGTCGGCTTCTGCCTTAATCCTGGTGGCTGTAGCTTCACCCTGTGCGGAGTAGATAGCTGCAAAGTTGTTACGCTCTGAAATCATACGCTGATAAACGGCTGACTTGTTCTCGTCGGGAAGGTCAAGATGCTTTGTCTCGATCTTTATAAGCCTGATGCCGTAGGCATCGAGTGAATTGCCGATAGCTTCGAAGATGGTTTCAACGAGCTCACCGCCGCGCGCAGTAATGACTTCGCTCTGCGACATACGTGATATTGTACTCTTGATGGAGTTGTAAACGACGTTCTGGATTCTGTTCTCTGCAATGGCAATCTGGTAATTGAGAGTCTGAACGAAGAGAAGGGGATCCGTGATTTCCCAGAGAACAAAGCTGTCTACGATCATTGTCTGTTTGTCTCTTGTGATTACATCCGAAGCGGCGAGGTCATAGAGAAGGACTGTCTTCGGAAGTGTCTCGGCAGTCTGGATGACAGGAACCTTGAAGCTCAGACCTGCTTCACTTCTGATGTCGGTGACACGGCCGAATTCTTTGATGAGTGTGTACTCGTTCTCACGTGTGATAACGATTGAGTCGGCTGCGGCAATAAGAGCGGCAATGACAATGATGAGAATCAGAATGATTCCGAAGGTGCCTTTGCCGAAATGCTTCTTTGCTTTTGCCTTTCCGTATGCGGGACCTTCTGCGTTGCCGTAGTTGCCGCTGCCGGTCGATGTATCCCTGTATGTACCGTCCTGTGCTGTTTCATTGAAATTGCTATTCATTACCCTCACCTCCTGTTATGTTATCTTTCGAAGAAGCCGTGAATGATTCAAGAGGGTACACTGTCTGAAGCTGTCCGTCCGAGCCGTCGATGATGACCTTAAGACCGGGAAGAACATCCTGCATTGTCTCGTAGAACATTCTCTGCTTAGTGATGAGAGGATAGTTTTTGTACTCGGTGTAAAGAGAGTTGAAACGTGCAACCTGGCCGTTAGCTTCGTTGATTCTTGATTGCTTTGCCGCCTCTGCGTCAAACACGATTTTGTTGGCCTTTGCCTCTGCTGCGGGGATTTTCTCGTTCTTGTACTGCTCTGCGTTGTATTCAGCTGTCTCTGCATTCTGCTTTGCGGATTCGACATCCATAAATGCCTGCATTACTTCCTGTGTCGGGGGCTCCGAATCCTGTATTGTAACATTTACAAGCTGAATACCTATATCAAGATCTGCTAGCATTTCCGTGATGTCCTGGTTGATGGCCTCCTGAATCTGGAGCTTTCCTGTTGTGATGACATCGTCGACGGTGTGAAGTCCGATCTGGTCACGGATTTTTGACTGGAACAGATTCTTGCAGACAACCTTGTAGTTCTGTGTTGCAAAAAGAGCCTTTTCGGGGTCGACAACCTGATACTCAACGTAGAAATCCACGTTTACGATGTTGTTGTCGCTTGTGAGCATGAGAGACTCGTCCTCGATACTCATGTTGGTCAGCTCATCGTAGCCTATTGCAAGACCCTGAATGGTCGTGTCGACCAGAGTTACCTGCTGAACAAAGGGAATCTTCAGGTGAAGGCCCGCTTCTCTTTCGGTGTGTGCGATTCCGAAGGTTGTTACAACTGCCTGCTGCTGTTCATTGATGGTGTAGTAGCAGCCTGACAGAAGAGCAACGGCAACGATAGCAATGATTACTACTGCCGCAACAGTCTTAACCACCTTCGGTTTGAAACTGATGTTTTGGATTTTTGCCATTTCTTCCTCCTTATTTTTAGCCGGGAAAACTAAAGACATCGTCTTCGTCGCCGTCGCCCACCTCTATTGTGAAGGTGCTGTATTCGCTTCCGTCAACGTAGAAGGAAATGTCATAGATGCCCGGGATCTTTCCTACTGTAAGTGACCCGTTGCGTATCGTACCTGCATACGTGTCGTTAAGATACACCTCCGCGCCGTCGTGCGCAAAGTTAAAGGTCATCCTATGGTTCCCATTATTGCCGCGCGTGGATGGAGGCGCGGTGCTTTCACCTTTTTTGCCGGAATTTTCACTGTTAATACTGTCTGAAGATGAAGAACTTCCTTTCTCAGGTTCGGACGGTGCCGGGATTTTTGCGGCTGTTTCGCCTCCGGATGGTGCGGAACTGTCATTACTGTCGTTTGTTACGCCTCTGCTAACGTAGATGTTCGGTTTGTTGCTGCTTGTGTGTTCGCCGTAGGGATTCTCGTCGGCAGGGTCTTCATATTCCCCGTCACTGCCGTAGAAGTAGTCGTAATCATCATCGTCGTCGTAGTCGTTAGTTGAGAAGAAACCGGCAAAGGGGTCGACGGAGAGAGAAATGCTGACGGTAGTGTCGGCATTTGCAATGGAAACCGTGCCTTCGTAGTCGATGTAATCCTCTGCGGATATGAGAAGCTCATGGTCGCCGTAAGTAATACGGATGTCATTGGGATTCTCGAAGTACATGCCGTCGATAAAGATGTCAGCGTCAGAAGGAGAGACGTTCAGATGCAGGTTGCCGTGAGGCAGTGCAACACTTGCGTATTTAAAGAGGTTGAGTGTTGTGCTCTTCCCACGGTTAATGATAACGCTCTCATTTACTTCAACGGGACCGTCGACGATGATGATGTCGTAGCGACCCTCAGGAAGCACAAGCTCCATACCGGGCGTTACGGGTGTGTACTTTTCAAGATCATAATAGAGGCGGCAGTCAATGAAATCCTCGTCATTAAGAAGAGAAAGTGTGCCGTGACCGCGAGTCACCTCGATGGAATACATGTAGTTGCCGACACCGCAGATTGTCAGAACGTCATCAGTGGAAATGTCATCGAGTGAGATGGGGGTGCCGTCCGAAAATACGTGAAGACTGTCATCGTAGCGGTAGATGCTGCCGGAGAGCGTAATCTTCCTGAGGTCTTTGTCGATGGCCGTTTTTGTTACGCGCCTAAAGCACCAGATGCGGTCGGAAAGAGTCATGGACGAAAGAGTTCCATCCTCGGAATTGTAGCTTACGGAACAGTAGAGTCCTGGGCGAAGAAGCGCAGTTGAGATAATTTTTCCGTAGCTGTTGCGAACGTCGCTTCCGGGGGTGTAGCGGAGCATCAGGGTGGTTCCTGTCTCCACACCAAAAAGCGTTATACCGGAAGAGGCACGGTCAATATCCTCTATAAGAAAAACTCCGTAAGGGGAGAGGAATTCATCGGTTTCCGGGCTATCAACGGAATCCCAAGAAGCGGCCTCACTTTCCGAAACGACTGATTTCCGGTTGCCGAAAAGAGACGTGCCCCTCATTGAAATAAGTGCTGAAATAACAATCACGAGCAGAAAAGCTAAAGCTGACGCGGCTGCTATAAGTGTCCGTTTTCTGTTGTTCATGGGAGTTTTCTCCATAGTTAATTCCTCTTTAAATTTCCTGCGTAAAGAATGGCGGTGGCCATTCCGAGGAGACAGGGCTTGTCATTCATCTCGGGATTTTCAAGAACCTTGAGAAGAAGCTTCTCAAGGGTATCACCGATTTCGAGGCCAGGTTTAAATCCTAGTTTAATCAGATCGCGTCCGTTCACGCTCAGATTCTTCAGGCTGAGGCAGTCGCCTCTTTCAATAATGGCGTTGAATTGTGTTCTGGCTTTGCGAAGTTCAATCAGGGCTGTTTCCGAAATGTGTGACATGCCGAGCATGTGGGCTTCCTTAATGTCGAAAAGATCAGGCATGAGGTCGGGGCCGATGTTGTGGGCAAGTAAGCGCATCTTAGCATCCGTAATTCCGGTAACCGTTGCACTCATATTGGAAACGAGGCGTCCTACAATCCTTGTTGTGTCATTGTCAAATTTCAGGCGATGGAGGATAAGCGAGACTTCGCGGTTTTCCTCGTTTAGATCGTGAAGGAGCAGTGCCCATCGTATCGGGGCGGAAACAGGCGAGGACTTAATGCATGAAATGCAGTGCGTACTTCCGTCGTATTCCGGAAGAACGGCTTTGGTCACGCCCATTCTGCTCGCAAGAATCAGCTTCTCCGGATGTTCGGACAAAATAAGATTTGTCAGCTCTTCACGGATTCTCTCAGAGCTTATGTTTTTCAGAGTCGATGCTTTCAGAGCCGCAGCATCAAGCGTCTCATCATCGATTGAAAAACCGAAGCGCGCGGAAAAGCGAAATGCCCGCAGTATTCTGAGAGCGTCCTCGGAGAAACGCTGTAGGGGATCGCCTACGCAGCGGATTATGCCGGCTTTAAGATCTTCCGTTCCGTCAAAAAGGTCAACAAGACCGCGTTCATCGTTATATGCCATTGCGTTTATGGTAAAATCCCGTCTCTTGAGGTCCTCTTCGAGGGAGGCGGTGAATTCAACGCTTGAAGGGTGACGGTTATCCTCATAGGCACCGTCGAGTCTGTACGTTGTAACTTCGTAGTTTGTTTTGTTCAGCCTGACGGTAACGGTACCGTGTTTGATACCTGTGTCAATCGTGGCTTTAAAGAGCGATTTTATGTCTGCGGGGAGAGCGTTTGTAGTAATGTCCCAATCCTTCGGCTTGAGTCCGAGTATTTTATCGCGCACACATCCGCCGACGGCAAATGCCTCAAAACCGGCGCTTTCAAGGATATTAATTATTGATTTAACTTCAGAAGGCATATCAATCTTCATTGATTTCTCCGTAACTTGCGCTCATCTTTCATGTATCTGATTCTTCGATGACGCCGTAATTTATTCCGACCATTTTGGCTGTATTAAAAGTGCGTTCATTACCGTTTTCGACAAAGAAGCATGAGTCCACTTCACCGTAGCTGATTCCGCAGATACTTCCGTTTCCGGCATCTGCGTTTTGCGTTCCCCTGCAGATGCAGTCTGAAATGTCTGCCGCTTCACTGTTGTTGCCGCAGATTCCGCCTGCGGCTGTGGATGCCGAAACGGCAGATTCGTGGGTGTCTGAGCAGCCCCTTATCGTACCGGTTTCGTTGTGACCTGCAATTCCCCCGCAAGAGAGTTCGCCGGTTACAGTACCGTCAAACGTACAGTCGGCGACCAAACCGTTGTTTGTGCCGACGATGCCGCCGATGTAGGCACCTCCGACGAAGCACCCGGCTGATGCGCAGCCGCTTACTGTTCCGTCATTATAGGCCGAAATGCCGCCGATGAAAATCGAATCGGCCGGTCCTTTCAGGTCGCAAACGACGCTGCAGTTTGTAATTGTTCCGCTGTTTCTTGCGGCTATGCATGAAAGCAGTTCTTTCCCGAAAACGTCTGCCCTGACGTTGAGATTCTTAACGCATCCCTTTTCTCCGATGCGCCCGAACAGTCCCGCTGAATCCTCATTGAAGGATAACCCCGATATTGTGTGACCGTTTCCGTCAAAAACACCAAGAAAGCAGAGCGAGGGGTTCTTTTTTGTGTCGGCTGCCTGAATGAATTCACAGTCTGTCATATCAAGATCGTTTTCAAGAATACAGCTTAACAGGACATCTCCCCGGTTGATGCGGGAGGCAAATTCCAAAAGACCGTTTTCCGATGTGATGTGGAAAAGCGCCGATTCGTCCACTGACCATCCTGCGCTGCCGACTGTTTCGGATTCATCACCCTGCCCCGATGATTCCATGAAGCTTTTTTCGCTGTTTCCGACGAGCACGGACGGTGAAAGAGCAAACATGAGAAACAGTGCGAGGGCTGCTGCGGGGATAAAGGCGAGAGTTCTTGCAAGTTGTCCGGATACAACAAAACGGTGGAGTCCTCTTCGAACCACCACGTCGGTTGTGACGAGAAAGAGACACAAAGGCCTTAAGAACTTATTCTTTTTTGCGGACACAAGCAGAGCCCTTGACCATGAACCGACGTAGTAAACGTCGCCGACGTATTTTGACATGTCTTCCACCCTTTTAGCAGTACATTTCAGTGCATAAACCTTCAATCTATTATAATAACACAAGTACTGCGACTTTCCAATAAGTCATTTTCTAAAAGCGGTATGCTGCGGCGAAGATATCCTGCAATCAAGTGTCAATGTTATTTGCAATCCGCTTTGCCGCCTGTCCGTACAAAATCGCCAGTTTTACGATATTCCGAAGACTTTTGCCGGACGGAATGCCGGAATTAATTTACTTATTTTATTTTGTTTGCGCTAAAGACTTGAAAATTTATGTGCCGGGAATTATAATATTTCAGAGTGTGAGCACCATATTCTAGAATATTGATTTGATAGAACACGAAACGTGTATGGCGCATTTCGCACGCGCCTTTTTTGGAGTGCATATGGAATACAACATTTCCTACATGGTTGCCGCAATGTTAATAGTGGGTATCATGTTCACGTTCAGGAGTACCAACAGGGAACTTGCCGGACGTGCAAACAAGGTGTACAAAACGCTGCTGGTGATGGTTTTTTTCAGTGCGTTTTTTAACCTTATTACCTGCTTTATGCTCAAGAATCCACAGCCTTCCCGAGCCATGCTTCTGACATGGCTTCTGGTTTTCTATTATGTTGTTGAAACAACGCTTACCCCTTTGTTTTTTCAGTATATCGCATCGCTTTGCGGCGTTACCGGTGATTCGTCGCGGACTGTGAGGCTGTTTCACATGCTGGGAATCATTCCTTACATTGTCGGTCTTGTCTGCGTTCTTATGACCCCCGCAACAGGGTGGGTGTTCTTTCTGCGCATTAACGGAATCTATGAACGCGGACCGGCTCTTCCTCTTCTCTATGCAATCAGCTTTATGTACGCTATCCATGCTATAGTTATGGTTATCCGCCACAGAAAGAGACTGACATTAAGAGCGCAGGTGTCTGTTTCGCTTTTCATTGTTTGCTCGATTTCGGCCGCCATCTTCCAGATTATCGTTCCGAAGTATCAGGTTACCGAGTTTGCGATGGCACTTTGCTGTCTTATCATGTACTTCATTCTTGAAAACCCCGACAAGACCATAGATAACGAGACGGGACTCTTCAACAAGGAGGCTTTTTACGTCAGTCTTTCGGAGGCGATGAAGAGAAAGAAAGCTTTTTTCTGTATTGCCGTCTCTGTAGATGACTCGAGGTATCTTTCTGAAATCTACGGCTACACCGCATTCGTCGGAATGCTTCGTCAAATTTCAATATATCTTGAGAGTCTCAGTGTTTCCGGTGCATTTCGAATCAGTGAAAACTACCTCGCGGTTCCCTTTTACAACGAAGATGCGAACTGCCGCGATATACTTGAGAGGCTTATGTCGAGGTTCAAGGAAACGTGGACAATAAGCTCAAGTGAGGTTGTCTGCAAAATCAGCTCCTGTGCCGTTTATTATCCGAGTGTTGTTACCACTTCCGATGAAATGCTCGAGGGCATCAGCCATTATCTCGCAATGTCGAGAAAGGGCGGAATTCCGATAGTCCCTCAGGGAGCACTTCCGAGCAAGAGTGCGCGTATCCTTGAGCTTGAGCAGCAGAGTATCCAGCTGCTTCGCGAATCGGAGGAGGCAAAAAAGGCCATGCTCGAGGCAGAGGCTGCCGACAGGGCGAAGAGCGTTTTCCTCGCAAACATGTCGCATGAAATCAGGACTCCGATGAATGCAATCCTCGGAATGACAAACCTCATTCAAAATGAAAACATTTCCGACCGTGTCAGAGGCTACACTGACGATATTTTAAACGCCGGCACTTCGCTTGTCAGCCTTATAAACGATATACTTGACTTCTCAAAGATTGAATCCGGAAAGATGGAACTTGTGGACGTAGAGTACAGTCTCTCCAAGGTGCTTTATGACAGCATAAGTATTGTTGCACCGAAGTTTGACGGCGGAGCTGTCAACCTGCTCGTAGTAATGGACAGGGACATTCCGGACAGGCTCTACGGTGACGAGCTTCGTCTGAAACAGATTATGATCAATCTTATAAACAACGCCGCAAAATTTACTCAGGAAGGATACGTCCGTCTCGTCATGAGATCGAACTATGAGGGTGCGGACGATCTCGAACTTCGTATCGACATCGAGGACACCGGCTGCGGCATCAAGCCTGAAGAACTCGGTAAGCTGTTTGAAAGCTTTTCGAGAATGGATGAGAAGCTTAACAGAAACATTGAAGGAAGCGGTCTCGGTCTTGCAATCAGCAGAAGACTTGCCCAGCTGATGGACGGCGACATCAGTGTAGACAGCGTTTACGGCGGCGGAAGTACATTCCATGTCGTTGTCCGCCAGCGTATTATCGATCCTCAGAGCAGGATGGTCGATTTTGAAAGGATATCTGCCTTCCGGGCATGTCTCATCGGGGAGCAGAATGATGCCTTGAGCAGGGCTCTTGAAGACCTTCGTGTATTTAGCGACAGGTTTGCCGATGACGAAGATGTTGATTTTGAGTATGCCACAACCGAGTATACGCACATTTTTACTACAAAGGATATTTATCTTGAACACCAGCGGGAGCTTGTCGGTGACGCGAAGCTTGTTATCATGGCAAGACTGGGTGAGCAGTATGATGATGTTCCCGAGGTAATGCTTCTTCGTCAGCCGGTATTCATGCTGAGTGTTGCAAGGATTATGCTTCATGACGAGAGCGATGAAGTTGATGAGAACAGCTATATCGGATTTTCAGCAAAGGGTGCGAGAGTACTCGCGGTTGATGATAATCCCGTCAACTTAAAAGTTGTATCGGGTCTTCTCACAATTTATGACATTGACTGTGTCACGGCGGCAAGCGGCAAGGAGTGCCTTGAGATACTTAAGGAGAGAAGCTTTGATTTGATCTTCATGGATCATATGATGCCTGAAATGGACGGAATCGAGACACTGCGACGAATCAGAAACAGCAAGGACACTAGGCTTTCTTCTGTTCCGGTTGTGGCACTTACCGCGAATGCAATCGATGGCATGAGAGAAATGTTCCTTGCAAACGGTTTTGAGGATTTCCTTTCAAAGCCTATTGTTACGGAGCACCTTGAGGAAGTCCTTCGTACCTATCTTGCTGAGTTCGTTACGGACCGTGAAGCTTTGGGAAACGGTTCTGTTTCGGACGAGAAGACAGCGGCGGTGATTGAAGGCTTGAAGAATTTCGGCATCGATACGGAAACAGGTATCACGAACTGCGGAGGCGTGCCTTCTGCCTACATGGAGGTTTTGAAGACGACCTTCGAATGCGGTCCCGAAAAGCTTGCGGCTATTAAGTCATCCTTTGAAGACAGGAATTTTGATGCCTACAGGATTGAGGTTCACGCGCTTAAGTCTGTTGCGGCTTCAATCGGTGCTCTTGAGCTTTCTGCGATGGCAAAGCAGCATGAATTTGCTGCAAAGGACGGCGATACAGGATTCATCGAATCAGATGAGGCTCAGCTTGTAAGCGAGTACGAAAAGCTGATTGATGAACTTTCAAAGTATTGCACGGAAGATGAAAATGAGGGGAACACCGGAGACATTCCGATTGGCGCTAATGAGTTCAACGAAAAGATTGATGCGATACGTGCGGCAATCGATGATTTTGATGACGAACGGGCTCTTGACGGTCTTGCGAACATGATGAAGTACAAGCTTTCCGACGAAGAGTACGAGAAGATTAAAGGTGCTCATGCAAAGATCGGACAGTATGACTACGATGAGGCACTTGAACGTTTGAAGGGGATCGAAAGGCAGGACTGAGATACCCTTGAAGTTGCCGTCCGAATTAGTATAATTACAGTATATGGAGGAATGAAGATGAAACATGTATTGGCAGTGGATGACAATCCTACAAACCTTACCCTTGTCAGGGAGACGCTGAAGGATGATTTTAAAGTGAGCGTCGTAACATCGGGTGAGCTCTGCTTGAAATTCCTTGAAAAAAAGGATCCGGATATCGTTCTTCTCGACTACTGTATGCCGGGCATGGACGGGCCGGAGACTCTCAGCCGCATTATGGAAATCTACGGGGCCAAGCTTCCCGTAATCATTATGACAGCGCTTGCCGACCAGGACATGCTTGACGAGTGCAGACAGATCGGCGCAGTCGGATGTATTCCGAAGCCCTTTTCAAAGGACCTGATAGTTTCTGCCATATCCGATGTAATCGGTAAATAACGGGCATTTGTTTTGCCTTTAGACCCGGTAGTCGAAGATGAGGGGAAAAGGCAGACTGTTTTCATGAGGAATGGGGAATGACGTTGATAAAAAGAGCGCTTCCGTTATTTGCAATTACTTGCGCGCTTTTGCTGACGGGATGCGATACAAAGGCATCATCGGTTTTTAAAACGGATGCCGTTAAAATAGATGTTAAGATGACAGAGGGTCTTACGTACAGCTTCAGACCTGTTGAAGTTACCGATGAGATGGTATCGCGGGTGGTGTTGGCCGAGGCTGTAAAGGGACAGGTGAACAGCGTTCCGGTAACGGACAGAGGAGCTGAAATCGGCGATACGGTGAAATTTGATTTTTCGGCATCGATTGACGGCGAGCCGGTACAAAACGGCGAGGGTAACGATGTAAGTGTTGTTCTGGGAACAGGAGAATTGCAAAGAAATTTCGAAATGGAACTTGTGGGACTGCGGGCAGGAGAGGATTTTGACATTACCGTCAATTTTCCCGTTGACCATGAAGATTTCAGGGTGGCAGGCAGAAGTGTCCGCTTCAAGGGACATGTAGACAGCGTGACGATTGCGGACGATTTTGATGTAGATGACGATTTTATCAGGGAGCACACAGATTACACAAGCCTGAAAGCGTTCAGCGAGTATTGGCGGGGGAAGCTTCGTGACAAGTATGATAAAGAAAACCACGCCGGAGCTGTTGCGGCGGCTGTCAAGGCGCTTGGCGACAAGGCTCTTGCGGATGATTCGGGGATGACGGAAGAAGAAAAGTGCGAGGCAGTTCTTGCTTCAACCGCAGTCGGACTCGGGCTTTCGATAGGCGAGAAGGAAATCAGCAAGGCGGCCACGGAATACAGTCTGAAGTTCGGCTATGCCAACACGAAGGCGATGGAGGACGCATTCGAGGAGGCGGGATACGACCTTCATGAAATGATTACAAGGCGGCTTCTTCTCGAACAGGCGGCGCAGTATGTTTTCGAACATGCCGTAAATGTTGAAGGCGGGGAATAGCGGAAAAAACCGGTTCGGCGGAATCGTGAAATGATATTACAGGAGAGTGAGGAAAGGCTATGAGATTTGTACCGATTGAAAGAGCAAAGGCCGGAATGCGACTGGCCAAGCCGATCTTTGATGCGGATCACAGAGTGCTGTTAAGCTACGATCAGGAGTTGACGATTGAATTCATCAACAGGCTGAAGAAAAGAGGTCTGCCCGGTTTCTATATCGATGATGAACTTACAAAGGACATCATCGTTAATGAGGCTATTTCGGAAGAGCTCCGCGGCAGGGCGATAAACTGTCTTGTAAACAAGGACATAGATTCAACGCTTTCGGTAGCAACCGAGATCGTCAGACAGTTGCGGGGAGCCAATTCTGTGTCGCTTGATCTTATCGATCTTCGAACCTTTGATGAATACACCTACCGTCATTCTGTAAATGTTTCGATTCTGGTTACTATAGTCGGACTTGCTCTTGGTCTCAGCGACGAAGCGCTTGTCAGTCTCTGTACGGCAGCGATTCTTCACGATATCGGAAAGCTGAGCATCGATGCGGAAATTCTGAACAAGCCCGGCGTACTGACAGATGAGGAGCGCGAGGTCATGCGTGCGCACAGTTTTCTGTCATATGAAATGCTCAAGAACAACGGCGCAATCTCCGCAAAGACAAAGGCAGCCGTTTTGCAGCATCACGAGAATATGGACGGTACGGGTTATCCCGACGGCATCAAGGGAGATGCCATTCATCCGTTTGCGAGGATAATTCATGTGTGCGATGTCTACGATGCGCTGACGACCGCAAGACCGTACAAGAGTGCCTATTCGCCTTATGAAGCAACAGAGTTCCTGAAGGGTGGTAAAGGACTCATGTTTGACAGCAAGGTAGTTGACATCTTCTACAAATTCGTTCCGCTCTATCCGAAGGGCACTTCGGTTCTTCTTTCGAACGGTGAAGAGGTTATTATCGTTGAGAACCATCTTGGCAACATGATGTATCCCGTTGTACGGTTTCCGAACGGCGCTACCGTCAATCTTGCCGACAGAGCTGCCTGCGGCGGACTCTCAATCGTAAGGAGCGCGGATACAATCGACAACGCTCTGCGTGAAAACAGGGCGGCAAAGAAGAAGAGGAAGAATATACTTGCAGTGGATGAAAGAATATCGGATCTTCTTGTATTGAATGCACTTCTGAAAGACCGTTACAATGTAGCAATCGCAAAGAATGCTTCACAGACGCTTATGCATCTTAACAAGAGGGTGCCCGATCTTATCATTATGGATGTGACACTGCATGATATGGACAGTGTTGAGCTTATCAGGAAGATAAGAACAGAGATGAATCCTAAAATGCCCGTAATTTTTGCTACGGCTTTAGCGACAAAGGCAACAATCCTAAAGAGCAGGGATGCAAACATCCAGGGCTTCGTAACAAAGCCCTACAAGGCACTTTATCTGCAGAATGCAATTGCGAAGGCGCTTGATGAATCTGAGACAAGAGTCATTTGACAATAGTTATTAAAACGTGAATTAACAAATGGTCGGGAGGTATTGATATGTCTGGTGCCGGAAACAGTTACGGAAATTACGTATTCAAAGGGTTGGACATTGTTCTGGGGGTAAGAAATGTCGGCGGAAACGTTGATGAATTTAACAGAATCATCAAAGCCTTCTACTATGAGGCAATTTCGGATATAAAGAAGCTTGACAGCTACGTTGATGAAGAGCCCGACTTGTTCAGAAGGCTTATTCATGAATTCCGCTGCAGCTTTAGTACTATCGGCGCCAGCGATCTGAGCGATAAGATTGTTGCGCTTGATAAGAAGCTTATTGAGAGTAATCCGGCAGTAAAGGATGAGTACGCACGTATCCGCGAGGAGATGTCGACACTTATTGATGAGATCGGACGTTACATCAGACATCTTCAGGAGCAGGATATCACAAGGGACTTACTCGAAGACAAGGAGTTATGCGGTATTCCCGGTGTTCCCCGTGAGCTCGCAGCCCAGCTGAAGGAGGCAATTTACAGCATGGACCGCAACGAGATTCTCTTCTGCCTTGCAAGCATCAGGGACAAGTCTTATTCGAGAAACATCGAAGTTCAGATGAATAAGATGGAGGTTGCGCTCGATCAGCTCGATTACAACGAGGCCGAGAGGATTCTCGATGACATCACAGAGCAGATCTGACGGATTGAGGGAGGCTGCTATGGCTGAAGTATTATATAATGTTGTGTTTGCGGATGCGGGCGTAGAGATTAAGGTTCGCGAGGGAATGACGCTTTTGCAGGCGGCGATTTTTGCAGATATTCATCCGGATGCTCCATGCGGAGGAAACGGAACCTGCAACAAATGTAAGATGAAGATTATCTCCGGTAAGAGGACCGGAGTTTTTAATGCATGTCAGGTCAGGGTTGACTGTGATATGGTTGTTGAATCAGAAATCAGGGATGGCTCCCACCATCTGCTTATGAAGGGCAGCACGCGAAACATCAAGGTTAAACCCGCTGTCTTCAAACTTCCGGTTGATGTGGAAAAGTGCACAATCGGCGATAATATCTCTGAGTGGGACAGACTTAAGAACGCGGCAGTTAAGGCGCTTAAAGCATCGGAAAGGGCAGATGCCGGGAAGGAAAGAATCATAAAGCCAGCACCTCAAAAAGGCGGAATTGTTTCAAGGCTTGGCGACAGGCTTTTGCAGGCCGGCAATAAAGGCGAGGTTATTATGTTTGAAGGCCCGGAGGGCTTTGAAATCCTCGATTTCGGTAATGGTATAACGCCCTTTGCGGTTGCATTTGATATCGGAACCACATCAATCGTCGGCTATATGATTGATGCACTCACGGGCAAAGAGGTGGCAGTCAGGAGCCTTCTGAATCCTCAGGCGCAGTTTGGGGCAGACGTAATAAACCGCAGCAACTACGCGATAGCAAACGGTTATGAGACGGTTCATAAGGTCGTTTGTGATGCAATGAATCGTATTATCCGCGAGCTTTGCGAGGAAGCGGGAACATCACCTGAAAATGTGTACGCCGTCAGCTTTGCCGGAAACACCTGCATGCACCATCTGTTTATGGATTTTTCGGTGGCACCGCTTGTCCATGCTCCTTACAATCCGAGCTTCGCAGATTCGATTGTTATGAGGGCAGGGGATAATGATATTTTGATAAACGCAAGCGGAAAGCTAATTGTTCTTCCGAATATCGCCGGATTTGTCGGCGCGGACACCGTGGCGTGCCTTCTTGCAACGGATTTTGACAGGCGCGAGAAGCTGACGCTCATGATTGACATCGGCACAAACGGCGAGATGGTGCTCGGAAACAGCAAGCGCCGTATCACCTGCTCAACTGCCGCAGGTCCCGCATTTGAAGGGGCAAAGATTACATGCGGAATGAGAGGTGCCGCAGGAGCAATCGATCACCTTGATGTTGTTGCCGGAAAGCTCGAGTATTCAACGATTGACAATGAGCCGGCAAAGGGTATCTGCGGATCCGGCCTTATGGATTTGATTGCACTTATGCTCGACTACGGAATCATCGACGACGGCGGAAGGCTGGTGTCGGAAGATGAGTACGACGATTACGATGGCAGAAAGCTTGAGGATTATACGGGACGCTTCTTTGAACATGACGGCAAGAACGCATTTATGATTGGCAATGGGGTTTTTATATGCCAAAAGGACATCAGGGAGGTGCAGCTCGCTAAGGCAGCAATTTCTGCTGGAATTATCCTGATGTCTGACAGAATGGGAATTTCAATTATCGATATCGGTGAGGTCTTCATTGCCGGTGCGTTCGGAAATTATATGCGTGCGGAAAGTGCCTGCAGAATCGGAATGATTCCGGAATCGCTTCTTGACCGCATCAAAATGATAGGCAATGCTGCCGGTGAAGGATCGAAGATTGCACTTCTTAATGTAAACGAATTTGAACGTACCGATGGACTTGCGCGTGGAACGGAATTTCTCGAGCTTGCAACTCACGAGGATTTTAATGACACTTTTGTTGATGAGCTGTCATTTGAATAACTTGGCCACTGCATTCTTACGATTCCGGTCTTGTGAGGTTCACAATTAATTTGTGCAATATGCTAAATGCCACATAATAAATAATGCACGTTTTTGCTTCAGATTTGAAGCGGGAAGGAAGGAGTATGACATTTCAGGAGATCATTGACTGGGCCAATACGCTTGAGGGTGCGAAGGCTGTAGAACTTGACTGCTCGACTCTTGAAGTTCTTGATGCAGTCAGAGAGATGTGTGAGAAGAACACATGCGGAAAGTACGGAACAACGTGGATGTGTCCGCCCAATTGCGGCGACATTCCAAGCTGCCGTGAGAAAATTTCGAAATACCATCACGGCTTTATTTTTCAGACTGTAGGTTATGTCGAAGACAGTCTCGATTACGAGAACATAATGATTATCGGTTCCAATCATAAGAAGAGCCTTGTCGAGCTGCAGAAGGTAATCCTAGAGGAGTATCCCGATGCACTGATTCTCGGCTCCGGTGAGTGCAAGGTCTGCCCCAAGTGTGCTTATCCCGATCCCTGCCGCTTCCCCGATAAGGCTCAGTCCTCTATGGAAGCCTACGGCCTTCTCGTAAACGACATCTGTACAAAGAACGGCGTTCCCTATTACTACGGCTCAGATCACATGGCTTTCACAGGCTGTGTACTGGTAGATTAAACTGTTTGCTGAATGCTCTCAAGGGAAAGCCCCGTCTGCCGGCTCCGGTTTCTTTTATTGCTGTAATCGGATTCAAAGCTGTAATCGGATTCAAAAATGTATAAAAGTTAAAAAAACCCACTGCCTTCAGACAGTGGGTTTCTTATACGAAGTGCGGGGTGTTTCGAAATGCCGCCCCGGGCATTTTGAAACGCTTACGCGTCTTTTTCCTTTGAGAGCATGAAGTAGGTTGCGATGCCGAGGATCATTGCACATGCAACGGTACGAATCTCAACTGAGCCGAAGTGAACGGTCATTCCGCCTACACCTACGATGAAGATTACGCATGCGGTGTAGAGGTTTCTGTTCTTGTTGAGATCAACCTCTTTGAACATCTTGAAGCCTGAGCTTGCGATGAAGCCGTAGAGAGCTACACAGACACCACCCATTACACATGAGGGAATGGTCTCAAGGAATGCTACAAGAGGAGTAATAAGTGAGAACAGGATTGACGCAAATGCAGCACCCCAGATGCTGATTGTAGAAGCGTTTCCGGTAATGGCAACGCACGCGATTGACTCGCCGTATGTTGTGTTGGGGCAGCCGCCGAAGAATGTTCCGAACATTGAACCGATTCCGTCACCGAGAAGCGTTCTTGTGAGGCCGGGCTCGGAAAGAAGATCTGTTCCGATGATTGATGAAAGGTTCTTGTGGTCAGCAAGATGCTCAGCGAAAACTACGAATGCAACAGGAGCGTATGCAACAAAGAGTGTGAGGATGTAGCCTCCGGTAATACCCGACCAGTCTGCCTTGAGGAAGGTGAAGTCGGGAAGTGCAATCACGCTGCCCATGTTTGTGAATGCTGAGTAATCAATTACCATGAGAGATGCATTGCCTGTGCTCTTTCCAACAAAGAAGAAAATCGTTGCAAGAATGTAGCCGGCAAAGATACCGATCATGAAGGGGATAAGCTTTGCTGTTTTCTTGCCGTAGGTTGAAACGAGCATTGAAACAGCAAGTGTAACAAGTCCACAGAGGAGGCAGATGTTTGTGCTGCCGCCTTCCTGTGCAGGAGATGTAAGAAGGCTGATTGCGTAGCTTGAAAGCGAAAGTCCGATGATGGCAACGGTAGGTCCGATTACTACAGGGGGCATAAGCTTTGATATCCAGTTAATGCCGCAGAATTTTACGACAAGTGAGATAATAACATAGATAAGACCTGCGATAGCAGCACCGATGATGAGTCCTGCATAGCCGACAGCCATGGAAGCTGCCCCTGCGAATGCAGTGAGCATCGGTCCGATGAAAGCGAATGATGAACCGAGGAATACGGGGCTTGAATTCTTTGTAAATAACAGATAAATGATAGTGCCGACGCCTGCACCGAAAAGTGCCGCAGAAGCTGTGAGGCCGTTTCCAACTGCTGCGGGAACTGCGATTGTTGCTACCATGATAGCTAAAAGCTGCTGGATAGCTGAAAGAATGATCACACTTACAGGCGGTTTCTCTTTGATACCGTAGGTTAATGTTACAGCGGGTTTACTCATTTTCTTCCTTACCTTTCTTTTGTTGTGTTTAGTTTACATAATTAAAGAAGCCTCCTCCAATCCCTTACAATTATTGGTGCCTCTTTTATTCTTTGCTACTATACAGGGTTTTATTGATAAAGACAAGTCTTTTCTCAAAAAAACTGCCGCTCGTTTGAGCGGCAGTAATAATAAAATTGATTAAGCAAGTGTCTTTGCCTTCTGAGCTGCACTGGCTGCATCCTCTGTGTAAGCATCTGCACCGATTTCATCAGCGAAAGCCTGAGTGATGGGAGCACCACCAACCATAACCTTAATGTTCTTTCTGAAAGGAGCTGCGTTGATAGCTTCAACAGTTTCCTTCAGTGAAGGCATTGTAGTTGTAAGAAGAGCTGAGCAAGCAATGATCTTAGTGTCGGGATTCTCTTCGTAAGCCTGAAGGAATCTCTCCTTGGGAACGTCAACGCCGAGGTCGATTACTACGAATCCTGCTGACTCGAACATCATAGCAACAAGGTTCTTGCCGATGTCATGAAGGTCACCTGCAACTGTTCCGATGATAATCTTGCCTGCGCCGCCTGCAGCACCTGATGCAAGATGGGGCTTAAGAGCCTCAACACCCTTCTTCATAGCGCGAGCTGCGATAAGCATTTCGGGAACGAAGATGTCGCCGGCCTTGAACTTTGCACCTACAGCATCCATAGCTGCGATCATGCCGTCATTAAGGATAGCATTGGGGTCACATCCCTCATCAACTGCAGCGAGAACGAGTGCTTCGATCTGCTTAGCCTTACCTTTTTCAACTGCTTCAAAAACTTCATCAATCTTTGACATAAATAAACCCTCCTGATTGTATTTGCACGTGCGATGCAAAAAGCATCTGCCTTACTTCAATTAGAATGTTAGCATTTTTTAACGCACAATCATATTGTTCAAACTATTGTTTTTTTGACATGAATTTAGTACACTTTGTATGATGGAAAAACGGTTTCGCCGACTCATCAAAGATGAAGCAGTCAAAACGTGAATGTTCAACGTTTGACGTCGTATTAACGATGAAACGTTAAAACAGTGAACGAGCAGCCGTTTCATCTGCAAACAGGCGATGAAACGGCCGTATTGTGAATGTACAGTTTTTTGCGGAGATAATAAATCATGAAGCTTAGTGCGTCACTTCTTGCGGGGAAAATAGGAAAACGCTGTAGCGTGACCTTCGGTAAGGTGCTCTCAAGGGAGCCTGTTCTCGAAAGGCCGCAGTTGTATGAGGATGACAGCGAGTATCGTTCAAACACTGTGTACATATTGTCAAAGGATCAGTACATTTCGGCAGCCGGGCTTATTGTTCCCGAGGGCTGCCTTATCCTTGTTGTTTCTTCGGTAAAGATGGAAACTCCTTTGGCCGTCGGCATCTGCATTGTTGAAACAACGATGAGCGTCCCGGCATTTTTTAACTACGTCAATTCCGTTTTTGATTACTATGACGAATGGTACAATTCGCTTGTTGCATCCAGGCTTGCTGGGAACAAGATTCGTGACCTTCTTGAAATCAGCTATCCTGTCTTTTCGAGACCGCTGGTCGTACTCGGAATGGACTTTTCGATAATTGCCTCTGTTGAGACGGAGCACACCATCTTTTCGGAAAATTATCTCGGGAGCACTGAAGAAAGCTACAGGCTTGTGAATCAGCTTAAAAGGGATACGGTATTCACTGAAATCAGGGAATATGACGGGTGCTTTGTATATACAACCCCGTCCGAGGACAGGATGATGATGTGCGTCAACATCAAGCAGCATGACGAAACGGCATGCCGTCTTATGATGATTTTTGAGTCTGATACAATCGATGATTCATACGGATTTTTGCTTGAACATCTTGCGAGGATGATTGAACATGCTTACATTCACAGTGCGGCTCAGCGTCCCGAAAAGGACAGGGCGAGGGAATCTGTATTTCTGACGCTTCTTGGTGACAAAACGGCTGACTATGTTACCATCAGCCGGGAACTCGATTCGGGAGGATGGTACTCTTCACATCTGTACCTTGCGGTCGTTCTTAAGCTCGGGTATCTTGATAAGAAGCACACGACGGTGAATTCGATTATGAGCTACATTGAGAATGCCATTCCGCATTCGTGTTCTGTCGAGTTTCGAGGCGATGTCGTAGTTTTCATCAATGTCACTCTGACCGGAAGTGCCTATAATGCCTGTGTTGAGCGACTGAGCTATTTCGTTCGTGACAGCTTCCTTCGGGCGGGGTATTCAAGGACGATGGTGGGACATTTCAATCTGCGGCGTCAGTATATCCAGGCGCTTGTCGCATACGATATCGGAAACAGGAAGAGCCCGACAAAGTGGATACACCGATACAATGATGTGTCCTATGACTACGTTCTTGAACAGGCGACGAGCAGACTTCCCGGCTACATGGTCGGGCATGAGAGTGTCCTTAAACTGAAATATTATGATGATGATAACAAGACTCACTATATTGAAACACTTAGGAAATTTCTCGATAACAATCAAAATGCGGTGAAGACGGCCAGAGACCTGTTCATTCACCGCAGTACGCTTCTCTATAGAATTGAGAAAACCAAGGAGCTTCTCGGAACAGACTTCGATGACCCCAATGAGGTTCTCTACATGAGCCTGACACTTAGATTCCTTGAAATGGATGAAAATGCAAATTAGAAATTGCCGGCGATTTCCTTAAAACGTCCGGTCGCATGATCGGGCTCCGGGTTGACATTTTCGCGATTATATGTTTTTTGCGAGAGCTTCAAGCTGAGAAACGGCAGCGTCGAGCTCGTGAAGTGAAGCAACTATCTCTTCTATCGAAGCAGCCTGCTCGTTGAAAGAAGAGTTTGAGGCTTCGATTCTTGTCTGAACATCTGCGTTGCTGCTCTTTAATTCAAGGAGCATGCTTGAAATCTTGTTTACAGATTCGTTAGTGGAGATGGACATCTTCTGAATTTCTGAAGCAACGACGGCAAACCCCTTGCCGGCCTCACCCGCACGTGCGGCTTCAATAGAAGCGTTGAGACCAAGGAGCTTAGTCTTACTGGAGATGGCTTCAATGAATTTGAGGATTTCACCGGTACGCTCAGTTGTATCAACGGTCTTTGCAACCTTTTCGCTGATTGTAACATTTGTTGCCACGTGATCCTGAACGGATTCAGCCATTTTTGAGATGACGTCGAGAATCTCACCGAGACTTGATTTAAGTGCAGAAGAAGTGTCCTGTAAAGCGTGGGCTCTGGTGATGTCCCTTGCAACCATCAAACAGCCGACAAGTCTGCTTCCCTCGGTGATGGGAACGGCATAGGATCTGAACGGAATTCCGTAAACTGCAGCGGGAACGTCACGGCATGCAAACCGGTTTTCGGTAAGGGCGATGTGCGCAGCGCCGCCTGCGGGAACAGGGCCGCCGATACCTCCGGGGATATTCATTGTTCCGACACCGTGATTGAACAGATACTTATTAGTGTCTGTCACTGCGAAGGAGACATCCTCGTCAAAAAGCTTGTAGAGGAAAGGGATAACATCAATAAGTTCATTGAGAATTGCATGGTCACTTTCTATACGGTCCAACATAGTACCACCTCCGAATTTGAAGTGCTGTTTTCCGTCAGCGGACGGTAAGTCACTTTATATAGTATAGGATATTACCAATTCGACAAATAGTCAATCATTTTTTGTGAAAATATATACATAATTTCGATAATATTAGTACCACTTTGCAATTTATGTATGTTTTGCATGACAATGTGCGGCTGCGAAGATTGTATGTGCGGGGGAAGAAGCGGGCGCGGCGGCGGGTCATGTGCATTTTCATAGCCATGACCGGAGAAGTGTGGTAATATGGTTGTGGCAGGGTAAAATGCGAAAAAGAAAGGAAAAGCAATGTTTAACAGGCTGTTTGGAAATTATCTTGTTGAATCGGAACTGCTTTCGGCGGAAATGCTTGAGCGTATCTACACGGCACAGAAGATTGGCAGGCTGAAGCTCGGCTTTATCGCTGTAGAAGAAGGTTTTATGACTCCCCGAGAGGCAGAGGAGGTGAACTCAATTCAGCTTCTGATTGACAGGAGGTTCGGTGACATTGCGGTGGAGAAGGGTTTTCTGACCGAGGCACAGCTGAAGGTGGTCCTTGCGAAGCAAAAGAATTCTTATCTGTCATTTGCACAGGCAGCAGGAAAGGTTGCCGGTCTGACGCCTGACGTGCTTTCAGAGTATCTTATGAAACTTAAATCAAGATATAACTTTTCTGCCCTTCAACTCGAAGCCATTAAAAACGACGATATCAACACAATTGTCAAGTGCTTTTCCTCATTTTCCGACGAGGAAGTCAATGATATCTACTCCCTGTGCGGCAGAATGGTCATGAGACTTGTCGATGATTCCGTTGTCCTGAAGCCCGACAGCTTTTTTGAGTACGAGGATTACTATGCTGATGTCGCTGTCTGTCAGCAGGTGCTCGGCGACTTCGAATTCTGTATTGCGGTTTCGGGGACAGAGGCGGACCTTTTGAGCCTTGCGAGGTCTTTTGCCCGGTCTGAGTTTCCTGCACTTAATGACGCTGCACTCGATGCAGTCTGCGAATTCATAAACGATTTGACAGGTGTTTATGTGTCCGCGGGAAAGGATGACGGCCGGCATCTATCGTCGCTGTCTCCGCTTGTTTTTGAATACAGGAGATTTGTGCAGAAGGTTTACTCCGTAACATTTGCCGTCAACGGCCGTGACATTTCTTTCATCCTTTTCCCGGGAGCGAGGGTGTATTGACGTCACCCTGTAAATGACGGTACGGTGTCTGTTTTTGATGTGTAACCGTGGTCTTAATGTTTTTCTATGGTCTTCCTATATTGTTCAAAGCCTTTTACTATGCTTTTTCAAAAATCTGAACGGATTCACTTTTAGCTTCTTTACTTTTCATGAATATATGATACAATAGTCTCTGGGCATTTCTCTACTATATAAGGTGGGGTATTTGCCGCACAGTCGCATGTGTGCTATTTTATCATTAAATTTTTTAAGGAAGGATGGAGACTTCGATGAGTAAAGCTACCTTTAAGGGTGGACTGCACCCCTATGACGGGAAGGAGATCACCAAGGACAAGCCCACGACCGTTTATTGGCCTCAGGGTGATTCGGTATTTCTTATGTCCCAGCATATCGGTGCTCCTGCCAAGCCAATCGTGGAGGTTGGTGACAAGGTGCTTGTCGGTCAGAAGATAGCCGAGGCCGGCGGATTCATTTCCGCCTGTGTCTGCAGCTCGGTTTCCGGCACTGTTAAGGAGATTAAGCCCTGGCTTGCAGCCAACGGTTCCAAGTGTCAGGCTATCGTTATCGAGAACGACAAGGAGTACAGTACAATTGAAGGCTTTGGTGAAAAACGGGACTACACTAAGCTTTCAAAAGAGGAGATCAGAAACATTATCAAGGAAGCGGGTATCGTCGGTATGGGCGGTGCGGGTTTCCCTACGCATGTAAAGCTGACTCCGAAGAATGAAGATGCAATCGACAGGGTTATCGTTAACGGTTCTGAGTGCGAGCCCTATTTGACTTCCGACTACAGAATGATGCTCGAGGAAGGTGAGCGCCTGGTCGGTGGTCTTAAGGTTATCCTCTCCCTTTTCGACAAGGCTGAGGGAATAATCGGAATTGAAGACAACAAGCCCGAGGCTATTGCAAGACTTAATGAGCTTGTAAAGGATGAGCCGAGAATCAGAGTTCAGGAACTTAAGACAAAGTATCCCGAGGGCGGCGAGCGCCAGCTGATTTACGCTTGCACGGGCAGAAAGCTGAATTCTTCGATGCTTCCCGCAGATGCAGGATGCATCGTGAACAACGTCGACACCGTTATTGCCTGTCACATGGCAGTCAGTGAGTCAACACCGCTTATCAGAAGAATCGTAACCGTTACGGGCGACTGCGTAAAGGATCCGAGAAACTTCTCAGTTCGTACGGGTACTCTGTACTCGGAGCTGCTTGAAGCAGCCGGCGGTCTTACCGAACAGCCCGAAAAGATTGTCTCGGGCGGTCCTATGATGGGTATGGCAGTGTTCTCGCTTGATTTCCCCGTAACTAAAACATCATCTGCACTTCTTTGCATGAAGAAGGATCCCGTCAAGGCAAAGCCCGAAACAGCCTGCATCAGATGCGGTCGCTGCGTTGAGGTCTGCCCGAGCGGTCTTGTTCCGAAGCTCCTCATGGACATCGCCGACAGGTCTGACTATGAAGGCTTCGCAAAGCTTAACGGAATGGAATGCATCGAGTGCGGCTGCTGCACCTACATCTGCCCCGCAGGCAGGATGATGACACAGTCCTTCAAGCAGGCCAGACGTGCAGTAATGGACAGTCGCAGGAAGTGATCGGAGGATGAATATGAAAGACTTATTTAACGTATCTTCGTCTCCCCATGACAGAGACGCCGGTTCGAGCAGAACAATAATGGCAGATGTCTGCATCGCACTTGCACCCGCAGCAATCTACGGATGCTTCCAGTTCGGTGCGAGGGCACTTGTTATCCTGCTCGCATCAATCGCCGCAGCAGTCCTTTCGGAGTATCTCTGGAAGCGCTTCGCACTTAAGGAAAAGGAATATCGTCTTGACTTCAGTGCTGTAGTAACAGGACTTCTGATCGGCATGAACATGCCTGCATCGATCCCCGTTTGGATCCCGGTTCTTGGCAGTGTATTTGCTATTCTCGTTGTTAAGGAATTCTTCGGCGGACTCGGACAGAACTTTATGAACCCCGCGCTTGCCGCAAGATGCTTCCTCGTGATCAGCTTCGCCGGACGCATGACGGATTTCGCCGTTGCAAAGGGCGGAAGTGTTCTCTGGTACGGACGTGCCGCGCTTGACGGTATTTCCTCGGCAACGCCCCTTAACGTAATTAAGAACATGGAAGCCGGTACAACACTTGCGCAGAACGGAATCTCCATTAAGGAGATGTTCTTCGGCTACACCGGCGGTGTTATAGGAGAGACAAGTGCATTTCTCATCATCTGCGGTGCACTTTATATGCTTATCCTGAAGGTTATAAACATCAGAATCCCCGCAGCATACATCATTTCGTTCTCAGTATTTATGCTCCTTTTCGGCGGACATGGATTTAACATGGCTTACCTTGCAGCAGAGCTTTGCGGCGGCGGTCTCATGCTCGGTGCGTTCTTTATGGCGACCGACTATGTAACAAGTCCGATTACGAAGTGGGGACAGGTGATTTTCGGAATCTGCTGCGGTCTGCTGACAGGTGTTATCCGTGTCTGCAGTAATTCGGCAGAGGGTGTTTCGTTCGCGATCATTTTCTGTAACCTGCTTGTACCTCTTATTGAGAAGCTGACACTTCCCAAGGCTTTTGGAAGGGAGGGAAAGAAGAATGCCTAAGAAAGACACTATGATTAAAGATGCGGTCATTCTCTTTGTAATCACGCTTATCTGTGCCGTTATCCTCGGAGCTGTTTATGAGATTACGAAGGATCCCATCGCGCAGGCAGAGCAGGCAGCAAAGACGGCCGCCTATCAGAAGGTATTCCCCGAAATGGATACGACTGAGGAGAATGCCGATCTTTCGGCCAGGGTTGCTTCAAGCGAAGACCTGATTGCTTCCTTTCCCGAGCTTGAAGGATCGCAGATTGACGAGGCACTTCTTGCAAAGGATTCAAGCGGCAGGGTACTCGGAATTGTAATGACAGCCACGAATAAGAAAGGCTACGGCGGACCTATCCGGTTTGCAATGGGCGTTTCAGACGATGGCGAGATGCTCGGATTTGAGATCCTTTCCATCAGCGAGACAGCAGGTCTTGGCATGAAGGCAAAGAATGATGATTTCAAGTCACAGTTCTTCGGTGTTAAGGTTAATCAGTTCTCACTTCCCAAGGCAAAGATTGCCGGTGATGTCGAACTGCAGGCCATCAGCTCAGCAACCATCACATCAAAGGCAGTAACAAGAGGCGTGAATGCAGGTCTTAAGTTTGCGCAGTCCGTTATCGCCGATAAGGTAGGAGGGCTTGGCAATGAATAAATATTTAGAAAGAATCTATAACGGTATCCTCAAGGAGAACCCTACATTCGTACTGATGCTTGGTATGTGTCCCACGCTGGCAACAACCACTTCGGCAAAGAACGGTATCGGAATGGGGCTCTCAACCACAGTTGTTCTAATTCTCTCGAACATGATGATTTCGGCACTCAGAAAGATCATCCCCGAGAAGGTTCGTATCCCTGTTTACATCGTGGTTGTAGCTTCCTTCGTTACAGTGGTGCAGCTGCTCGTTTCAGCCTTCCTGCCTTCACTTAACGACTCACTCGGAATCTACATTCCGCTTATCGTAGTTAACTGTATCATCCTCGGCCGTGCGGAAGCCTACGCAGCAAAGAACCCGGTTCTTCTTTCAGCCTGTGACGGTATCGGCATGGGACTCGGATTTACCTGTTCACTCACTATCATCGGTGCAATCAGAGAGCTCCTCGGAGCAGGAACACTTTTCGAGTTCAAGGTTCTTCCCTCGGCATATGAACCCATCTCCATACTGGTTATGGCACCCGGTGCATTTTTCGTACTTGCACTTCTTTCGGCCATCCAGAACAAGCTTAAGCTCAAGTCGGCAACTAACGGTGATGCTCCGGCGGAGAAGCTTGAGTGCGGCGGAGAGTGCGCAACCTGCTCGGGAACGATCTGTGAGCGCAACCATATGATGATCGAAGCAAAGAAGGCTGAGCTCGCGGCAGCAGCAGAGGCTGAAAAGAAGACCAAAGCGGAGAAGCTCGCAGCCGAAAAGGCAGCAGCGGCATCAAAGGCAGAAGAGAAGTCTTCAGCAAAAAAGGCAGCAGAGGCTGTTGAGAAGCCCGCAGCTTCCGAGACAAAATCAGAAGGGAAGGAGGAATAAAGCATGAGTACACCTGTACAATTACTTCTTGTTCTTATTGGCGCATCACTCGTAAATAACGTTGTATTAAGCCAGTTCCTCGGTCTTTGTCCCTTCCTTGGTGTTTCAAAGAAGACGGATACTGCCGTTGGTATGGGTGCAGCTGTTATTTTCGTAATCACCATTGCGTCTGCGATTGCAAGTCTCATCTACGATTTCGTACTTGTTCCCTGCAATCTTGAGTATATGCAGACGATAGTTTTCATCGCTGTTATCGCAGCTTTGGTTCAGCTTGTCGAGATGATTTTAAAGAAGCTTCTCCCTTCGCTCTACACAGCGCTCGGTGTTTATCTTCCTCTTATCACGACAAACTGTGCCGTTCTCGGTGTTGCACTCATTAATGTTCAGAATGAGTACAATCTCGTTTTCAGTGTAGTAAACGGTTTCGGTACTGCTCTCGGGTTCTTCATATCCATCGTGCTTCTTGCAGGAATCCGCGAGAGAACCGAGTACAACAAGATCCCGCACGTTCTGCAGGGTAAGCCCATTCTGCTTATCACGGCAGGTCTCATGGCAATCGCCATGTGCGGTTTCGCCGGACTGATTTAAAGGAGGAATGGAAGTATGATGAATTTTGTTATTGAATTACCGATTCTTGCCTTTGACGCTGCCGGTGTAGCAATCGCAGGAGGCGTTGTCGGCGGAGTCGGAATTATCATCGGTATCCTTCTCGGTATTGCGGGAAAGAAGTTTGCGGTAGAAGTAGACGAAAGAATCACGCAGGTCCGTGACTGTCTCCCCGGAAGCAACTGCGGCGGCTGCGGTTTTGCCGGCTGTGATGCATGTGCAGAGGCAATAGTTGCGGGAAATGCTCCGTTCAATGCCTGCTCGGCAGGCGGCGATTCAGCGAAGATTGCAGGTATCATGGGCGGTGAAGCTGTCGAAACCGAGAAGATGGTCGCTCACGTAAAGTGCAGCGGAACATGTGACAAGGTCAGCCTTAAGTACCGTTACTACGGTGTTGATGACTGCCGTAAGGTAGCGTTTGCTCCCGGACGCGGTGAGAAGGCATGCCAGTTCGGCTGCATGGGTTACGGCTCGTGCGTTTCGGCCTGCAAGTTCGATGCCATCCACATTGTTAACGGTGTTGCGGTTGTTGATAATTCGAAGTGTATGGGCTGTTCGGCCTGTGTTAAGGTTTGCCCCAACCAGCTCATTGAGCTTGTTCCGGCTTCCGGCAAGTTCCGTGTGAGCTGCAGCTCAAAGGACAAGGGCAGGGAAGTCAAGGCAGCGTGTGAGACAGGCTGTATCGGATGCGGTATCTGTGCAAAGCAGTGCGAGGCAGGCGCCATCACAGTCGAGAACAACATTGCCAGGATTGATTATTCGAAGTGCACGGGCTGCGGAAAATGTGCGGCTAAGTGTCCTCAGAAGATTATCAAGTGTTTCTGAAAAGATATGTAAGAGTATAAAAAGCGTAAAAACCGGGGTTCGAGAAGAACCCCGGTTCGTCATTACACCGTGCTTTTGCGGATATATCACGTATTTCGATTTTTGGAACCGAAATATTTGTAGTTTCGTCTAAGGCACAAATGGGGTATAATGGTGTTGACATTATTCACCAAATTTTTTCAGGAGGACTTGATATGAAGAAAAGATTGATGGCAATTATGGTGTGCTTCAGCCTTGTTCTCGGTATGTTTTATTTAGTGCCGGCAAAGAGTGCAAAAGCTGCGGAGCTCAGTAAGAATCGAATGGAAACCGTTCTGAAGAAGGTTAAGTATAAGATTGATCTTCCAAAGGAACTTAGTGAATTCAGTTATGATTACTATCAGAGTGATTATGACGATGAGGAAACCTGGAATTTCTGGTGGTATGATGAGCAGTATGATTCACAGCTCAGCGTTACCGCCGATGAAGAAGGACGTATTGAAAACTATAGTTTATATGCTTCGAAAAGGGAAAAAGGTGTGAACTATCTTCCCGAGGAGCTTCTTCCTATGGCGAAAGCTGCAGTAAAGAAGCTTTTTCCCGAGGCTGCTGACGAAGCTGAGTATGAAGACTACTCATGCGGCGGTGGTTCAAACCCGACTATTGGATTCATTTTCAAGCGGGTTCATCAGGGACTCACTGTAGCAGGCAACAGTATCTACATTTCTTTGAGTGCTGCTTCCGGAGTGGTTGACTACGCTTACGCAACCTGGACCTACGATGCGAAGTTTCCTTCAGTAAAGCCCGATTATACTCTTGAAGAAGCAAAAGAAATGATTTTAGATGAGCTTAACCTTCATCTTGAGCACTACGAGGACGAGAGCTTCTACGATGAGAACGCAGTCGAAAAGACAACAAAGATTGTTTACGTTGCGGACAGAACCGAGGTTGATGTTGATGCCCATAAGGCAGAAAACATGATGCCTTTCAATAAGCGCGGCGGCGAATCATATCCGGCTCCCAAAGCAGAGGAAGCATATGCCGAAGTAAGCGGAGCGGCAGACGGTTATGTAAACGATGAGGGCTGGAGGGAAGTTGAGCTTTCGGAACAGGAGCAGGAGGAGCTCAATGCTATCCCGAACCTTATTTCAAAGGAAAAGGCAATCTCGATTGCGACATCGAACGATGCTTTCTACCATGACGAGAAGGCAACTCAGATAAAGGCAAGAATTCAGCGCGGCTGGAGAAGTGAGGACGATTTTGTCTGGTTCGTGACGCGCACGGATCCCACTCCCGTAAACTACGAGATTGGCGACTGGTACAGGGCAAACGAGGAAATGCAGATTGATGCACGTACCGGAGAGATTGTCGAGTATTCGGCATCTACCATGAATTACTACAATATGCCGGACGAAAAAGCAAACAACCCGGTCAAGAAGTTTGGCAAGAAGGAATGCAGGAAGATTTTTGAGGACTTCCTTGAGAAAGAGAATCCCGACAGATTCGCCGAGTCACAGATCAGCTATCAGGACAGCAATTATGATGTAATGAAGTATGTGAATGACAAACCCGTATACAGCGGATACTCATTCTCCTACAGCAGGGAATCGGATGATATTCCCTACACCTCGAATTATCTTAACGGCACTGTAGACGCAAGGTACGGTAAGATTACAAGCTATTACTGGTACTGGACCGATGGAGTGAAGTTTGAAAAAGCAGAGAATCTTTTGACGTCTGATGAGGCAGCTGCTAAGTACTTTGAGTATGCGGGAGTCGAGCTGGCATTTGTCGAGGATGTTGACTGGATCAACAATGAAAGATGCACAAGAATGCGCCTTGTATATCACACAGAGCTTGCTCCTTCGATAATCGGGGCAAAGACCGGTGAGCATTACAACTGGGGCTGCACCCCTTACGTGGAGCATCATCCCGGTGAATTTTCAGACATTTCCGGTCACAAGTACGAGCGTGAAATCAGAATTCTCGCAGCTATGATGATCATCCCCGATGATGAGAAGTTCCATCCCGACAGGGCAGCTACGGAAGGTGAAGTAGAGCAATGGCTTCGCGGCATTTCATATGGCTGGAACTACGAAGAAGGAAGCGGAGCCAAGTGCACACGCGAGATGGCTGCAAAGCTTGCCACACAGCGACTCGGATATGAAGAGCTTGCAAAGAAGAGCGAAATCTTCAAGACAGGTTACTCCGATCAGAAGAAGATTTCAAAGGATTGCCTCGGAAGCGTAGCAATCTGCAAGGGACTTGAAATCCTCGGAGCAAAGAAGGGCAGCAGCTTCAAGCCGAAGAAGTACATCACACGCGCCGAAGCGGCAAAGCTCGTCGTCGAGACAATGAAGTACAGCAATGATTTCTACTGGTAAAATTTGATTTTCCTGCCGGAGCCTCTTGTAAGGCTCCGGCGTTTTCTTGTAGGAGGTGCGGGGTTTCAAGCCCCGTACCACGTAAGGCACGAAGTGCCACTTTTTATAAGCAGGCAGCGAAGCGGATTGCGAATAGCATTGACTATTTCAGATTGGAGATTTCTTTGTCTGTAAGTTTTCTGTAGCTGCCGGGGGTGAGCGATTCATCGAGGTGAAGCGAGCCCATAGAAAGGCGTTTAAGATACGTTACGTTTGCACCGAGGGCTTCGAACATGCGCTTAATCTGGTGGAAGCGCCCTTCATGGATTGTGACGAGATAGGACGCCGAACTTTTTGGTTCGATAGTCAGTGAATTATGCGGCGCAGAAACTTCAGGTGCATTTAGAATTGCTGCATCACCCGGGATGCATTCGGGCTTTGCAGGGGCCAGCTTTTCATTACTGATGGCATCTTCAGGTGCATGAACAATCTTCGGAACGTATTCGAGCTTTGCGGGCAGGGTCGGCTTTGCGTCGCCGATGTCGAGGCCGTTTTGAAAGGCTTCAGTTTCGGCGGGGCTCAGTTCTTTGTCAACTACGGCAAGATATGTCTTGTCGACATGCTTTTTCGGCGAGAGAAGCTCGTGCGCGAGGGCGCCGTCATTTGTAATCAGCAGAAGACCTTCGGTGTCCTTGTCAAGTCGGCCGACAGGAAAGAGATCCCTCGTGTTTTCACCCTTCAGAAGGTCAAGAACCGTGTCACTGAGACCGTCCCTGGCAGCACTGACGCAGCCTGCGGGTTTATAGAGCATGAAATAGGAAAAACGTTCAAAGAGGATGGGCTTATTGTCGAGATTAACAATATCTGACGTTTCGTCAATCTTTTCGCCGGGATCCGGAACAACTTTTCCGTTTACGCTGATTCGACCGGCTTTTATAAGCTTCTTTGCATCGGAGCGTGATGCCGTGCCCGTTTCCGAAAGAAATCTGTCGATTCTCATCATAGAGTATGTCCTCCGTGTAGTATTCTACCACGATTGCGACACTTTGACCTGACACCGTTTCTTGTTTAAGCTTCGAGCTTTCTGATGCCTTCCCTGAGGCGGAAGAGGCTTTCGTCCTTGCCGAGGATGGCCATGATTTCGTAGGCGCCGCCGGGGGTCATCTGCTTGCCGGATACTGCAGTACGAACGGGCCAGAGTGCATAGCCGTTCTTGCAACCCTTTGTGGCGATGTAGTCGGTCAGAACCTTTTCGATACCGGGAACAGTGTAGTCGTCAAGTGCCTCAAACAGCGGGAGAACCTCGCGAAGAACCTCGAGCGAAGTTTCGGAATTGGTCTTCATCTTCTTGTGAGTGTACATTTCGACGTCGTAATCGGGAAGCGCTTCGAAGAAGTCAATCTTCTCGGCGATATCGGGGAAAATCTCGATACG
>JAZLIL010000110.1:0-2583 GCA_045617405.1 Lachnospiraceae bacterium
AGACCGCCATACCGATTGCGCTCGCATCCTTTCCAAACTGGGCCGCCAGTCTGTCGTAACGTCCGCCCGAAATCACGGGTTCACCGTTTCCGTAGGTATAGCCGTTAAAAATAATACCTGTATAGTATTCGTACTTTCCAAGCATTCCCAGATCGAAGCTTAAGTAATCCTCGTAACCGTACAGACAGATTATTCTGTAAATATCGTCAAGCACAAGAAGCACCTGCTTTGCTGCATCGGGAAGCTTAAATTCCCTGACGCGCTCAAGCATTGAGTAGGAGCCGAAAAAGCCGGGAAGCTTAATAAAAATCTCCTCAAGGTCCCTGTCAAGTCCTTTTCCGTCAAGAAGCTCCGCAATTCCCCAGGCATTCTTATTGATGATCAGCTTGCGAAGTTCCGACTCTGTTGCACTGTCTATTCCTGCCGCACTCACAAGAGCCCTGAAGAATCCCGCAAGACCTATCTCTACCTTAAACTCATGAAGACCTGCTGCGAGCATGCAGTCAATCGCCATCACAATCATCTCGCAATCAGCCTCTGCACCGCTTGCGTTGTAGAGCTCGGCTCCGATATGAGTACACTCCTTGAGTGCGCCTCTGTTGTCTGTTGTATTAATAAATGTACTGCCTTTATAGCAAAGCCTGATAGGATCAGTCACATCCCTGAAGTACTTTGCAACACATCTTGCAACACTCGGAGTAATATCCGGACGAAGCGTCAGCATGTTTCCCTCACGATCAAAGAATCTGAACATGTTATTCGGGGAAACCGTTCCCTTCTCGCTTGACATAACTTCAAAATACTCTATCACGGGTGTCTGAATATCCGAATATCCGTAGCTTCTGATGGCATGAAGAAGTCTTCTCTCAAGCTGAAGCTTGCCGTAATACTCAGAATTGTAAATATCCCTCATTCCTTCGGGAGTATGAAGTAATTTCTCGTTCATTGGCATCCTCTCTCAAATACGCTTTGTTGCATCACAGTGCTAATCTGTTACCAAATTAGCAGCCGAAAACAAGTGAATTATATATTAACTGCCCGATTATGTCAAGAATTTTCAGAATCGAAGCAAAAGCTCGCTGTCAATAATGCGTCCGTCACGAAGATAACGTCTCGGAACGCGCTTGCTTACAGCGCATGTGAGCTCGTAGGGTATAGTTCCCGCAATTTTACTGAGTGTTTCTATGGGGTTAAGCTTTCCGAAAATCTCAACCTCCGAACCTACATCGACATTCATCTTGTCAGTGAGATCAATCATGCACATGTCCATGCATATCTTTCCGCATTGAGGTGCAGGACCGTCCTTTGTTATCAGGCTGCATCTGTTCGAAAGCGAACGCAAAAAGCCGTCTGCGTAGCCGTAAGGAAGTACGCCCATTCTTGTGCGCTTTTCAGTCTCGTAGATTCCGCCGTAGCTGACCTTGGTTCCCGGCTCGTACGTCTTTATCGTGCTGACTGTTGTCTTAAGTGTCATAACAGGCTTTAGTTCAAGCTTCTTCGCATATTCTCCGTAGCCATATAAAAGAAGTCCCGGACGTATCATATCAAGATATGTGTCGCTAAATCTTAAGGTTGCTCCCGTATTTGCACAATGACGGATTTCAAACTTTCGCTGCAGCTTCTCCTCAACAGTGCTTATTACAGACGTAAAGAGTTTAAACTGGTGCTTTGTGTAGTCAAGCTCATCGTCTCCCTCTTCGTCTGCTACTGCAAAGTGAGTAAAGATACCCTCTGCATAAAGTCCCGGCATATTACATGCATCCACAATACCGTCAACGCCTGTGCCAAACAGCTCGCCCTCACAAAGGTATCCGAGCCTCGACATTCCCGTATCGACCTTGATATGAACCTTGAGTGTACCGCCGGCCTCAACCGAAGCCTCGCTGTATTCAACTGCCTTGGCACGGCATGTTACTGCCTGGGTGATATTAAACTCGATAAGCCTTGACACCTGTTCGCGGGGTGTGTGACCGAGGATAAGAATCGGCATCTCAATGCCGTTAAGACGAAGCTCCATTCCTTCATCTATACTGCTGACGGCAAGGTAATCGGCTCCTGATTTTTCGAGCATCCTTGCGACTTCGATTGCACCGTGACCGTAAGCGTCCGCCTTCACCACACCGAGGAAACGCACACGGCCGCCCCTTGGTGAAAACTCCGTGATTTCACCGATTCCTGTTATCGGTGCATTTCTCTTATCAACGTATTCTCTTATTTTTTCGTAATTATATGCAAGGACATCAAGATCGATCTCAGCCCATGTTCTCTTCAGTGTCGACTCCATTTTCTGCCTCCAGCATTTCATCAAGCTCCTCAATATCCTTCCTTAAAAGTTCAAGATATGGAACTATTCCGTTATTTGCATTTTTCAGAAAGAACTTATCGCGCAGTTCTTCAAACATCACACTCTTGCGCCCGCCGTTCTTTGCCCTGTCGTAAAAAGCAGAAAGTGCCCGGCAGCTCATGTAGTAAAACAGATCCCTGTTGCTGAAGAATATCAGAATGAACGCCACTCCGCCCTGCTTTTCGAAACTTCTCATATACTCTATCTGGTGATCCTGCACATTCCGGAGGGAAAAGGTG
>JAZLIL010000111.1:0-11578 GCA_045617405.1 Lachnospiraceae bacterium
GGAACGCCAGGCAAGACATTTCAGTTCTTTCTTTTCTACCTTACGATTATTGTTGTCTGGCAGCTCGTTTATGTGATTTTTGTTGATGTTCTCGGAGTATGGAAACCCTACATCATGCCGTCACCGCTTAAGATTGCAGACAAGGGCGCGGAGCTTCTGACGGATGGTTCCTTCTACGCCGCAATCGGTGCAAGCATGTGGCGTATAATAAGAGGTTACGTTTTAAGTGTGGTTCTCGGTACGATTATCGGAACGGCGATGATGAAATCGAAGTTCCTTGAGATGAATCTTAAGCCACTGATTCTCGGACTTCAGACACTTCCCAGTATCTGCTGGGTTTCATTTGCCATCCTCTGGTTCGGACTGAGCCAGAATGCCGTTATTTTCGTTATTGTAATCGGTTCCGCCTTCAGTATTGCAATGTCTGTTAATAACAGCTTTAAAAACATCAATCCACTTTACATCAAGGCGGCAAAGACTATGGGTGCCCGCGGATTTACGCTTTATTCAAAGGTTATGATGCCGGCAGCTCTTCCTATGATAATTTCAGGTCTTCGCCAGGGTTGGAGCTTTGCATGGAGAGCACTTATGTCATCTGAGATGATCATTTCCATGGTGGGTCTCGGTCAGCGTCTTGATACTGCAAGAAGTATCAGAGCCGACATCAACGAGATTGTAGTTATCATGATTGTTATCATAATCCTTGGTGTTCTTGTTGACACCTGCATTTTCAGCACCATTGAAAAGAAGATGTATTCTAAGAGAGGTCTTATTAAGAATGGCTGATAATATTATTAGATTTGACACTAAGATCAAAAAAGAAGACAGAGAGAAGCTCCTTTCGCAAAAAGGATGTGTTATCTGGTTTACCGGACTTTCGGGATCAGGGAAGTCAACAATTGCAAATGCTGTCGAGAGCAGACTCAACGACGAAGGACTTCTTACCTACATGCTTGACGGAGACAACATCAGAAAAGGCATCAATTCGGATCTTGGCTTTTCCAATGAAGACAGAGACGAAAACATCAGAAGAATATCTCATATCGCCTCGCTTTTTGCCGACTGCGGTGTGATTACACTTGTGTCGTTCATTTCTCCTTTTCGGAAGATGAGAGAGATGGCGCGTACTCTTGTTCCTGAGGGAAGCTTTATCGAGGTCTATGTCAAGGCCGATTATGAAACATGCGCAAAGCGTGATCCCAAGGGTCTCTATCAGAAGGATATAAAGAGCTTTACAGGCAGGGATTCTTCATATGAAGCACCTGAATGCTGCGAGCTTGTTCTTGATACCGAATCACTCGATGTTGATTCATGCGCTTTGAAGGTAATAGAACTTATTAAGAGATTTGAACAATGAAGAAATGCTCATTTGTATGTAAGTCAATAATCTTATCAGGACTTTTTGTATTCATTATAACGCTTCTTTCGGGATGCGGACGTGATTACAACACCGGTTCATTACAAAAGGGAGACCTTGTCGCAAAAGTAAAGGTAGAGAATTACGATGAGGAGATGGTTTTTCTGCTTTACAAGGACGCAGCACCGAAGACTGTTGCCAATTTTGTCAGGCTTGCGAAGGACCGTGAGTACGACGGAAAGAGTTTTGACAGGATTATTTCAGGATACATGACTGAATGTTCGAATGGCTCTTACGATGACGAACGAGGCGATGAAAAGCTTGTAAAGGCGGAAATCAATCCTGAAATTCAGCCTTACTACGGAACACTTTGCGCCGTACCTGTAGGAAGCGAAAAGGCAGGCGGAGATGGTTTCTTCATTGTAAATGCGGACAGCTACTTTTTGCGGGAACTCAAAAAAATGGTTGAGTACAAGCAAAAGACAATGCTTGAGTATTTGAAGATCGGCTATGATTCAACCGTTACAGAGGAACAGCTTGAAAAGTACTATGAACTTGGCGGAGCTCCGTGGCTTGCGGGAAATGTAACTGTTTTCGGAAGACTTGTGTCGGGAAGCGAAGTACTGCGTTTGATTAGCGGCGTCAGTGTCAGCGATGAGTATGTTCCGCTTGAAGACGTAATTATCGAAAGCATCACAATTTATACACAGAATTAAAGCAGTTTTTTCACATTTTGATTCTATATTTACTTTATAAATTTATAAAGCACAGGAAAACCCACCGCCTTCAGGCAGTGGGTGCTCTTGTACGAGGTGTGTGGTATCAAGACCCCGTACCTCGTAAGGCACGAAGTGCCGCTTTTATATGAGCAAGCAGCGAAGCAGATTGCGAATAACATTGACTTACGGGGGGCTGTTTTGAACGATAAAATAAAGATACTTGTAGCAGATGATGAAATGAGAATGAGAAAGCTTGTGAGTGACTTCCTTACAAAGCACGGATACGATGTTATCGAAGCTGAGAACGGTGAGGAGGCTCTTGATATTTTTTTCTCCGACAAGGATATCTCCTGTGTTATCCTTGACGTGATGATGCCTAAGCTCGACGGCTTGGCTGTTTGCAGGGAAATCAGACAGTATTCCAAGGTCCCGATTGTGATGCTCACTGCTAAAAGCGAAGAAAAGGATGAACTTCTCGGCTTTGACCTTGGCGTTGATGAGTATATCAGCAAACCCTTCAGCCCGAAAATCCTTGTAGCAAGGGTTGATGCGATTTTGAGGCGTGCGTCCGTCACCGAGGAGAAGCTTTTTGCAGGTCCCATCGAGATTGATAATTCTGCCCACATTGTAAGGATTGACGGAAAGGAGATTGATTTGAGCGTAAAGGAATTTGAACTGCTCAGTTACTTCGTTATTAATCGCGGCGTCGCACTTTCCCGCGAAAAGATTCTTAACAATGTCTGGGATTATGATTATTTCGGCGATGTAAGAACAATCGATACCCATGTCAAAAAGCTGCGGAGCAAGATGGGAGAGCGTGGCGATCTTATTAAGACCGTCTGGGGCATGGGGTACAAATTTGATCCCGAATAGTTTTGTGGGAGGCTTTCTTTGAAGAATTCATTCCGCGCCAAGCTAACAATTATTCTTGTTGTCTCCGTTTTTTCGGCGATTTTTCTTTGCTGGTTTTTTACCTACTTCTTTCTTGGAAAGTTTTATAAGAAAAGCAAGGTAAAGAGCCTTAGTCTTGTGTATGAAAATCTCTGCGGATTCGATTATTCCGACATTGAAAATGATAATGTTGAAAGCAGGGCATATGAACAGATAGAGAATCTGTCTGCCGGTCATGATGTTGATATCTATGTTCTTGGAAAACGTGACAGTTTCTTTGGAAGTTATGAGTATTATTTCATATATCCGTCCGAAGAGGTTCTTATCGATCGGAGGAATAATTACGAACGTGTCAGAAGATCCATTTCCTATTATCTTTTTGGTCAGAAGCTTGATGTCGATTCAAGAGTTGAGCTTGTCGATTCCATTGAAAACAGGTATGACATAAATGAGTTAATCGAGAGCGGAAGCAGGCATTATCTGGATCTTATCGGATTTATTACGGATGATTATGTTGTTTTTGTCAGAACCAATTATGAGAGTATTGAACTCGGAACTAAGATTTCCGTATCGTTTCTTAAGAACGTCGGTATTATAGTGACCTTTATCGCAGCATGCATCATGCTTCTGATTTCAAAGAAGCTGACAGACAGGGTTATTTCTTTAAGCGTCGTTGCAAACAGTATCTCCAATCTTAACTTTGAAATGAAATGTGATGAATCTAAGGCGGACGAGATAGGAATTCTTGCCCATAGTATAAATTCGCTTTCAGATAAGCTGCGCGTTACTATTTCCGAACTGAAAAGTGCCAATAATGAGCTTGAAAGGGACATTGCAAGGAAGAATGAAACGGATGAGATGAGACGTGATTTTATTAGCAGCGTTTCTCATGAGCTCAAGACGCCGATTGCTCTGATACAGGGCTACGCCGAAGGCTTGAGGGATAATGTTAACGATGATGAAGAGAGCAGAAATTTCTATTGTGAGGTAATTATCGATGAAGCAGATAAGATGAATAAGATGGTAAAGAAGCTCCTGACATTAAGCCAGCTTGAATCCGACAGCCAGGCACTTTGTTTCGAAAGATTCAATCTGAGTGCGCTTATTGCGGCTTGCGTTTCGTCATTTGATGTTATAGCAAAACAGAATCATATCAGTATTTCGACCGATATTGGTGAAAACGTTTTTGTCTGGGCTGATGAGTACATGATTGAGGAAGTGATAATGAATTATCTGTCAAATGCGGTTCATCATTGCGAAGGTGAGAAACTGATACGTGTATCATGCAATGCATATGAGGAGATGGCCAGAATAAGCGTGTTTAATACAGGAAGATGTATACCGGCAGAAGAGCTCACATCAATCTGGGAGAAGTTCTATAAGGTTGACAAAGCAAGGACGAGAGAGTACGGCGGAAGCGGACTTGGTCTTTCAATAGTAAAAGCGATTGCAAAACAGCATAATCAGTCCTGTGGCGTTTGTAATGAAGTAAATGGTGTAACATTCTGGTTTGATATTGACATTACAAATTAGAATGATTTTTTATAAACAACTTGCGTAATTGTAGCGAAGGTGTTATAATTATTGACAGAAGTGAAGTTTGGTAAAGATTTCATGATTTGTCATTAGAGTTGTGGAGGATGTTTTGAAAAAAGCGGGGATTTTAATAACAGTGGTTTTTCTTGTGCTGTGCCTTTCCGGCTGTGGCAGCACCTACAAACTCTCAGATGACGAGAACAGTGAAATTGCCGAGTATTGTGCGTATCTTCTTCTGAAGTACGACAAGAAGTATGAACCGACACTTCTTGAGAGAGAGGACCTTCCGGTGCTTATCGATGAACCCGAGGAACCCGTCCCCGAGCCTGCACCTGAACCGACTCCCGAACCTGCACCGGGTGAGCCCGATGAACCGGGTCCGGAAGAAGAGGAACCTGCTGAAGAAATAAAGGTTGTCACTCTTTCCGATATAGTCGGTGAAAAAGGCATAAGCGTCGAGTACAAGGATTTCACAATTTCTGATGAGTATATTGGAGATGTTGATTTTTATAATATCTCCGCAGGAAAAGGTCAGAAGGTCCTTGCAGCAAGATTTACCGTGACCAATTTGAAGGATAAGGCGTTGAAGTTTGATCTTTCGGATAATGATGTAAGCTACGGACTTGCACTTGGCAAAAAGAGCGTGGATTCGACTCTTTCAATACTTGACAATGATCTGCATTTCATGCAGACAAAGCTCAAGAGAGGAGAGTCTTGTGATGCAGTACTGATCTACATGATTGATGAAGACTATAGTGGCAAAATAGATTTTGTAGCCATGAATAAAGAAGAAAAGGTTTCAATTTCAATCAGATAACATTAACGGAGGTATTTTATGGAAACTAATATCCTGCTTGAGAGCGGAACAAACGAACTTGAAATTCTTGAGTTTGTTGTCGGCACGAATCATTACGGAATCAATGTGGCAAAGATTAAGGAGATTATTACCTACAAGAAGCCTACAGCAATCCCCAATGCTCATCCTTGCATTGAAGGTATTTTCATGCCCCGTGATGTTATTATTACTATTGTTGATCTCGGAAAGTGCCTGAATCTTCCTCCGAGCAATACTCTCGGTTCAGACATGTACATTGTGACGAATTTCAATAAGCTTAACATAGCGTTTCATGTTAATAATGTTCTCGGGATTCACAGAGTATCATGGACAGAGATTTCTAAGCCCGATGATTCGCTTAACAACTGCGGGAAGGGCGTTGCTACAGGTATTATCAAGCTTGCTGATAAACTCATTGTCATCCTTGACTTCGAGAAGATTGTTTCGGATATCAGCCCTGAGACAGGTCTTAAGGTTTCTGAGATTGATGAGATGGGTGAACGTCAGAGAAGTTCTGTTCCGATTCTTATTGCTGAGGATTCACCTCTTCTTTCTGCACTTATTAAGGACTCGCTCCATAAGGCAGGGTATGTGAATATTACAGCCAAGATGAACGGTAAAGAGGCATGGGATCAGCTTTGTGCCTACAAGGAAGGCGGAATTGTCAAAGACAGGTGTTCAATTGTTATCACTGATATCGAGATGCCTCAGATGGATGGACACAGACTTACAAAGCTTATCAAGGATGATCCCGAGCTTAAGGATATTCCTGTCGTTATCTTCTCGTCGCTTGTAAATGACGAGATGAGAAAGAAGGGAGAGTCACTCGGGGCTGATGCCCAGCTTTCAAAACCCGAAATCGGTAATCTTGTTACTGCTATTGACAAACTGCTTGCTAAAAAGGATAATTAGTATAAACGGAGCGGTTCACCTTCGTGAACCGCTTTATTATTTCACTATGGAGAATCGTTTCAGATGGCGATCTGCAAGAGATGTCACAGACCTGTTCCCGACGGAGTAGATTTTTGTGATAACTGCAAAGTGAATATGGATACATTAGCAGACGAATCCTATTTGGAGAGTCTGCTTAGTTCTGTTATGGACAGTGATTCCGGACGTCGTTCAGAAAGAACATCAAAAAGTGAACCTGAACCCGAGTTTATGCCCGAGCCTGAGCAGTCAGATGTTCTTGCTGAGGATCTTCTTGCCGATATTTTTGCAAACACAGACATTCCCGAAGAACTTCCCGAGACAGAATCTGTCGATTCCGATGATCTTGACGCTATTTTCAGCGATGCTGCTGTTTTTTTCAATGGCGATATTACTGATGAGACACCAGTTCGTGAAGAAGAACCGCTGATAGACGATTCACCGGTATTTGAAGAGGAATCTCTTGTTGATGATACGTTCGTTTTTGACGGGACGCCTGATTATGAAGAGGAGCCTGTTATTGACGAGTCACCTGCTTTTGAAGAAGAGGCACTTTTTGGTGAATCAGCTGTTTCCGAAGAAGAGCCGTTCATTGACGAGTCACCTTTATTTGAAGAAGAGGCGCTTTTTGGTGAATCAGCTGTTTCCGAAGAAGAGCCGTTCATTGATGAGTCACCTTTATTTGAAGAAGAGGCACTTTTTGGTGAATCAGCTGTTTCCGAAGAAGAGCCTTTCATTGATGAGTCACCTGTATTTGAAGAAGAGGCACTTTTTGGAAAATCAGCTGTTTCCGAAGAAGAGCCTTTCATTGATGAGTCACCTGTATTTGAAGAAGAGGCACTTTTTGATGAATCAGCTGTTTCCGAAGAAGAGCCGTTCATTTATGATGCACCTGGTTATGACGAGACATCTGCTTCAGAAGATGAGCCTATGATTGATGAGACTCCTGTTATAGAAGAGTCACCTATTCAAGAGATACCTGATATCGAAGAGATATCTTTGATTGATGAGACACCGGAAATTGCAGCATTGATTAATGAATCGGCAGGACAGGAGACTATTTCAGCCGATTCACTGTTTGGCACTTCGCCTGACGAGGTTTCGTTCATTGATGAGTCACCCGAAATTGCATTCGCAGATTCTGAAAGCTTTGAATTCGGTGATGGTGGGGGAACGTTTAGTGTAGACAATCTTTTCGGAGATATGGGCATTGATGCGGTTCCCGGGATTAGCGATATTTCTCCTGAAGAAACAAGTGATATAAGCGATATTCTTACATCTCTTGATGACGGAGATATTGAGAACGAGATAAGCGGTCTTGATAAAGACGCTTCTAAGCAGGCAAAGAAACTTCCCAAGAGTATGTTTGAGAAGCTTTTTGCCAATACCGGAACCGACTTTACACCTGAGCAGATAGAAAAGCTTAAGTTGGAAGAGGATGAGAAGCGCAAGGCGGACACTGAGAAAAAAGAGCAGCAAAAGATTGCAAAGGCTGAAGCGAAAACTGCAAAAGCTGAAGAAAACGCCAAGAGGAAAGAAGAGAAGAAGAAGGCTGCTGAGGACGTTAAGAAGCTTAAAAAGGAAGAAAAGGCAGCCATTAAGGAAAAGAAGAAGCAGGAGAGGGAAGCTCTTGAATCTCTTGACGAGTATGATTTTGCCCAAGGCAAGATCAACAAGGCAGGAACACTTATCCTTGTGATTTTCTTCTCAATAGTGGCACTCGTTATTGTATTCGGTACTGATCTGTTCACATATTCGCTAAGTATCAGAAATGCCACTGTACATTTCAGCAAAAAGTACTATAATGAGGCTTATTATGATGTTTACGGTCTTGAGATAAAGGATGATGATGTTGAACTTTATGACAGAATTATTACTGTCATGTATGTTAACAAGCAGCTCAATTCTTTCAAGAATTTTTATGCAATTGAAGAGTACGATAAGGCGCTTGATTCACTTATTAAGGGACTGTGGAAGTACAACAGGTACATTGAGCTTGCTCGTATGTTGGGCATTGAAAACGATCTGAATTATGTCAGAAGTCAGATATTAACCGAGCTTGATTCAAAGTATGGACTTTCTGAGGATGAGGCAATGCTTTTGATGGCGGAAGAAGGTACGCCTGAATACAGCGAGTATATCTATGACCTTGTAGATGTCCAGTACTCGAGGGAGAAAGAACTTAAATGATCACAATTATTGATTATGATGCGGGCAATATGCTTAGCGTAAAAAAGGCATTTGAGCATCTTGGCGAAGACGTTTTGATAAGCCGTGACAAGGAAGAAATCATGGCAGCCGACCGTCTTGTACTGCCTGGTGTCGGTGCCTTTTATGATTGTATGGATAAGCTTCAAAGATATGAGCTTGTCGATGTGGTAAAGGATTATGCAAAGACCGGAAAACCGTTTCTCGGGATTTGCCTCGGGATGCAGCTTCTATTTGATTACAGTGAAGAAACAATCGGTACAAATCTTGCGAGAGTTGATGGTCTCTCAATATTGCCGGGTGCAATAAAGCTGATTCCGAAGAAAGAAGGCTTAAAGGTTCCTCACATGGGCTGGAATTCAATCAGTAAGCCTAAAGAGTCGAAGATTCTGGCCGGAATTAATGAAGGAAGCTTTGTTTACTTCGTCCATTCTTACTATGTTGAAGCTGCCAATGACGATATGGTTGCTGCAGTGACTGATTATGGCAAATTAATTCATGCAGCCGTTGAATATGATAATGTCATCGGCTGTCAGTTCCATCCCGAGAAGAGCGGCGAAGTAGGTCTTGCAGTTCTGAAGAATTTCTGTTGTCTGTAAGGAGGGCGGCATGCTCACAAAAAGAATAATTCCCTGCCTTGATGTAAAGGACGGCAGAGTTGTAAAAGGAACTAATTTTGTTAATCTTCGCGATGCGGGAGACCCTGTCGAGTGTGGTGCAATGTACGGCAGACTCGGAGCGGATGAACTTGTATTTCTTGATATTACAGCCACGAGCGATGCAAGAAGGACTGTTGTTGAAATGGCTGAAAAAGTTGCAAAGACGGTGTTTATCCCGTTTACTGTTGGCGGCGGAATCAGAAGCGTAGACGATTTTAAGAACCTGTTGCGTGCAGGCGCCGATAAGGTGGCTGTTAATTCGGCGGCAATTGACAGGCCGGAGCTTATCAGTGAGGCTGCAGAAAAGTTTGGACGACAGTGCGTTGTTCTTGCCATTGATGCAAAGCGAAATGACAAGGGCGGCTGGAATGTTTTTAAAGCCGGCGGCAGAATCGATACCGGTATTGATGCACTTTGGTGGGCCGCAGAAGGTGAAAGGCTCGGCGCAGGCGAAATACTTCTTACGAGCATGGACTGCGATGGAACAAAGGCCGGTTACGATCTTGAATTGACGGCAAATGTGTCCGAAAATGCCGATATTCCCGTTATTGCATCAGGCGGAGCAGGTACCATGGGACATTTTTATGATGCAATCAGTGAGGGAAAGGCAGATGCTGTTCTCGCTGCGTCACTGTTCCATTTCGGAGAGATTGGAATCGGTGAGTTAAAGAAATATCTTGCGGACAGAGGTGTAAGCGTCAGATTATGATGGACAGATTAATGGAATTTTCAACAAAGAGAAGTGATTACTTCTATGAGCTGCCGCAAGAGCTTATCGCACAGGATCCTCTTACCGACAGATCATCATCAAGACTTCTTGTATTAAATCGTGACACAGGTGCAATTGAGCACAGGACATTTAAGGATGTTATTGAGTATCTTGAGCCCGGAGACTGCCTTGTGATTAACGATACAAAGGTAATCCCCGCCAGACTTATCGGTGAGCTTATTGTTGACAACAGTCATATTCTTCCGGGACACAGCCCGCAAAAGGAAGGCAGACCTGTAGAGATTCTTCTTTTGAATCGTCTTAGTGATACAGACTGGGAATGCATAGTAAAACCGGGCAAAAAAATCAGAGCAGGTTCAAAGGTGAGCTTCGGAAACGGAAAGCTCACAGGTGAGATAATATATGTCAGAGATGATGGTAACAGGGAGATAAGATTTACTTACAAGGGAATTTTCGAAGAAATCCTTGATGAGCTTGGAACAATGCCGCTTCCTCCTTACATCACGCATAAACTTGAAGATCAGAGCAGGTATCAGACTGTCTATGCGAAAAACTCCGGCAGTGCCGCTGCACCGACGGCAGGACTTCACTTTACGCAGGAACTTCTTGAAAGAATCGAGAAAAAAGGCGTTAAGATTGCGAGAGTAACACTTCATGTGGGACTTGGAACGTTCAGGCCGGTCAAGGAGGAGGATATCCTTGAGCACAAGATGCATTCCGAGTGTTATCGCATTTCAAAGGGTGCAGCCGATTTGATAAACGAAACAAAAAAGGCAGGAAAGCGCGTTATATGTGTCGGAACGACGTCGTGCAGAACAATTGAATCTGCGGCAACAGAGGATGGATTCGTTGTGGCAGGAGAGGATGACACCGAGATTTTCATATACCCGGGATACAAGTTTAAGGTACTTGACTGCCTGATAACGAATTTTCATCTTCCCGAGTCAACGCTTATCATGCTTGTAAGTGCGCTTGCCGGCAGGACAACGATACTTAATGCCTACAAGGAGGCAGTTGAGAAGCGTTACAGATTCTTCAGCTTCGGAGATGCAATGTTCATCACAAGCGGGAAAAACAGCGGTGGTTATTATGAGTGAAAAAGAAAAAAGCTGCGAGAAGGATTATGAGATTGTAAACGGGAAAAAAGTCATGACAAAAAGTGCTGTGATAAGAGAGGCGCTGAGTTGGGTACTTATCATAGTCGTTGCATACGTTCTCGCTTACATTGTTACTCATTTCCTGATAATTAAGGCAATCGTACCTACGGGATCTATGGAGCCGACAATCAATGTCAACGATATGCTTGTTGGAAACAGGTTGTGCTACGTTTTCGACGAGCCTGAGAGGGGTGACATTGTTATTTTTGAGTATCCCGACAATCCCGAGGAGAACTATGTGAAGAGGCTTATCGGGCTTCCGGGTGACACTGTGGAGATGAAGGATGGCTATGTTTACCTCAACGGAAGTGAGACACCTCTTGATGAGCCGTATCTGAAGTGCAAGAGAAAGGGAAATTACGGTCCATATGAAGTTCCGGAGGGTGGATATTTTATGCTCGGCGACAACAGAAATAATTCTCTTGATTCGAGATTCTGGCAGAATACCTTTGTAACGAAAGACCAGATTATCGGAAAGGTCTGGTTCAGATATAAGCCGACTCTTGACCGCATAGAGTGATTTATACTTTTATATGAGCAAGTAGCGAAGCGGATT
>JAZLIL010000112.1:0-12202 GCA_045617405.1 Lachnospiraceae bacterium
CGGAAACCAGCTAAATGGTTTCCCTGGCTGTTACGCATGCACCCGGCCTTTTGAATGTCTGGTGAGCTTTCGGCTGACTTTAGGATAGAAAGCGGGAATCCTCGGTAATTCAATTACCGGCGTAGTTCACAAGGCGTAGCCTATAATTCCGATGATCGCGGAGATTATTATTAGTCCTATTGGGGAGAGGGGCTTTTTTAGTTTGGGGTTAATTCCAAAGTAAAAGATTGCTAAAAGTGCGGTAATGATCACGGCTCTGATACTTAATTGTGTGTACGCTGCTGTAAACAGGCTCTTTATGATCATGTAGGCGCCTGTACCGAGGATGATTCCGATCATTGCAGGCTTGAGGCCGCCAAGCGCTGCCTGAACGTATCTGTTTGAGATCACCTTTGACATCAGCGCACTTATTAGGATGATAACAACAAACGACGGGAATACCACTCCGAATGTCGCTATCAGGGCGCCTAAAATGCCTGCCTGCTGAGTTCCGACATAGGTCGCAAGGTTGATCATGATAGGTCCCGGAGTACTTTCGCTGACTGCGATCATGTAGGTAAGCATCTCATCGCTGATCCAGCCGTACGATATCACGACGTCCCTCATAAGCGGGATCGCTGCATATGCTCCGCCAAACGCAAAGCATCCGACTTCTAAGAAACCAATAAGAAGCTCGAGGTAGATCATCACTTATCACCTGCCTCTCTGCTGTTACCCGAAAGCTTTTCCTTAACTGTAAAGACTGCGAGAGTAACTGCACCAAATCCCAGCATAATGACAACAGATGAAATGCCAAGAGAAAACATCGTAGAAAGGAATATCAGTAAAGCAGCGAGCACAATGATTACATAGGTCTGCTTCTTTGCTTTTCCTTTCTTTCTGATCTTTTTTATCATATTAACAGCTGCGTCAACTATCAGAAGCCCTACAGCAAGTTTGATGCCATTAAATGCATTTGCGACGATTTTTATCTCAAGGAAGTTTTCAAGGAAATTTGCAATAATGTAGATAATAACAATTGAAGGCGTCAAAAGACCGAGAGTTGCAAAGACAGCCCCAATGATCCCCTTCTGCCTGTATCCTACAAAGGTTGCGCAGTTGACTGCAATAGGTCCCGGCGTCGACTCTGCGATCACTGTGATGTTCATCATGTCATCGTGGGTGATCCACTTCTTTTTTTCAACGCAGGTATCTGCAATGATAGATATCATTGCGTATCCGCCGCCAAACGTAAACAGTCCGATCTTTGCAAATGCAATAAACAGGTCAAATAACAGCTTCACTTTCCAATTCCTCCGTAAATACTGTTACAGCCTTATGAACGCTTTGTCAAGTATAAACTCATATATATGTACTTAAAGTCTTGTGAGACTTCGGTGAAATACAAAAAAGGTTGCATTTGCGACCTAAATGAAGTATAGTGTTTTCGTCGTGAAAACGACTAACTAAATAGTAAAGAGAGGAATCAGTCAGATGAAACGAAAGTATTCATGGCTAATGCTTCTTGCTGTGGCTGTTATGGTCGCACTGTGCGGATGCGGAAGCACCGGTAAGGCAGGCGATACAAAACCGCAGGGAGGGGCAGTTGCGACTGAGGACAAGCTCGAAGCCGGGGGAAGCGTAGTTGTAGCGATCACTCAGGATTTTGACAGTCTTGACCCACACAAAGCAGTAGCGGCAGGAACTAAGGAAGTTTTATACAACATCTTTGAAGGTCTTATTAAAGTCGATACAGACGGAAGTCTCGTTCCGGCCGTTGCCGAAAGCTGCGATATTTCAGAGGATGGAATGCTTTACTCGTTTGCACTTCGCAAAGGGGTTAAGTTCCACAACGGCAAAGAGGTAACTGCGAAGGACGTAATCTATTCTTTCAACCGCTGCGCAAACCGCCTCGACAATCCGGATCCCGAGATCCCCGTTATCAAGGAGCTTGAAAACATTGAGAGCGTCGAAGAGACGGAGAACGGCGTGGCATTCAGGCTTGTAAGCCCCAATACGGAGCTTCTGGCAAAATTCAATTTCGCGATAATTCCCGAGGGATATGAAGAGCAGGCCTCACATCCTGTCGGATGCGGACCTTTTAAGTTCGAGTCATATACACCTGGTGTTGAGATAGTTCTCGCAAAGAATCCCGATTACCGAAATCCCGAAGAGCCTAAGCTTGACAAGGTTACATTCAAGATCTTTGCAAGCTCTGATGCTGCGTTCATGGATCTTGTCGCAGGAAGTGTAGACATCCTTCCATATCTCTCAGAGGAGCATACAGCCCTTGCACAGGAGAATAATATCGATGTTCTGACTTCACCCATGAACATGATCCAGGCGCTCTTTATAAATAACAGTGTTGCACCGTTTGACAACGTTAAGGTAAGGCAGGCGTTAAACTATGCTGTCGACCGTGAAACGATCGTGCAGATGCAGCTTGGCGGTGACGGAAGCGTCACTAAGACCGGTATGTTCTCAAGCTTTGAGAGGTACTACAACAAGGATACTGAATCAGCATATCCTTACGATGTCGAAAAGGCAAAGGCACTTCTTGCAGAGGCCGGTTATCCTGACGGATTCGAGTTTACGATAAAGGTACCTTCATCGTATCTGTTCCACGTTGACACGGCACAGATTCTTGTTGAGCAGTTTAAGGCGATCGGAGTAACAGCGAAGATCGAGCTTATCGAGTGGGCAAGCTGGCTGAGTGATGTCTATGCCGGCAAGGACTTTGAGGCAACAGTTATCGGCCTTGACGGACAGATCAATCCGAGCGACATCTTCAGATTCTATCCCACAGGCTATCCGAAGAACTTTATCAACTACTCTAATCCTGCTTTTGATGAGGCCTACTTTGAGGGCTTCAATGCCGTTGACGATGATGTAAAGGTCGAGGCTTACGGCAGGGCACAGCAGATCCTTACGGACGATGCAGCATCAGTCTTTATCCAGACTCCTGTCTTAAGAGTTGCGATCTCTAAGAAGCTGGCAGGCTACAGACTGTACCCCATCTACGTTCAGGACATGGCGGGCGTCTATTTCACGAAGTAACATATGTCATATTTTATAAAGAAAATTCTGGCACTTATACTGACACTGTTTCTGGCGGCAACTGTTACATTTTTCCTGTTTCAGGTGCTGCCCGGGGACAGTGCGCTCTCAAAGCTTGGTACAAGTGCCACAGAGGAATCTGTTGAGGCATTGCGGAAGGCATACGGTCTCGACAGGAGTCTTCCTGAACAGTTTTTTTCATGGCTTTCGGGCGCAGTACGCGGAGATTTCGGCAATTCGATGCAGTATGGCGTGAGTGTCGGTTCACTCATGTCAGGCAGGCTTGTCACTACGCTTACGCTCGCTGCCATGTCTTTTTTTATCATCATTATTGTCTCATTTCCTCTTGGCATAATTGCGGCCGGACGGCCGGGAGGCGTTGTGGACAGCGTTATCTTTGCAATGTCCCAGTTCTTTATGGCGATCCCTTCGTTCTTTCTCGGAATGCTTCTGACACTCGTCTTTGGCATCATCTTAAAGTGGTTTACGCCCGGAAATTTCGTCGACTATTCGGCAGATCCTGCGGGTTTTATCAGGGCACTTGTTTTCCCTGCCATTTCGATAGCGATCCCGAAAATCGCCATGACTGTCAAGTATCTTAGAAATTCAATCCTTCGCGAAAAGCAGCTCGATTACTGCCGGACAGCGCGGTCGAAGGGAGCAGGAAAGAAGACGGTGATGCTCGAGCATGTTCTTAAGAATGCACTTATCCCTGTGATCACCTTCCTCGGTCTTATCCTTTCAGAGATAGTAGCGGGAAGCATTATTGTCGAGCAGGTGTTTAATATCCCCGGTGTTGGAAGAATGCTCGTGACGGCGATCCAAAACAGGGATCTTCCTGTTGTCCAGGCAGGCGTTCTCTACGTTGCGGCTACTGTCATCCTGATATCGTATCTGGCTGACATGCTCTACAAGATCGTCGACCCGAGGGTCAGCTGACCGTGAAAAAGCAGGTAATGATACAGTGGTGCAAAAAAGAAGGTAAGCGGAAATGAAACTGACAAAGAACCGTAATTTCATTATCGGTGCCGTGCTGACGGCCATCATGCTCCTCCCCGTTGTGGTGGGGCTTATCCGGCTGCCTTACGAGCCCGATGCGATGAATCCGCTTCTTAGAAATGCAGGACCTTCCATGGCACACCTTTTCGGATGCGACAATTTTGGAAGAGACATCTTCACGCGTGTGATAGAAGGAGCGAAGTCAACATTCCTTATTGCCGTAAGCACTGTTGTCTTCGGTACAGTGATTGGCAGTCTTGTAGGAGCCTTGACCGGTTACTTCGGGGGGATCGTCGACAGCGTTCTTATGAGGATCAATGACACGCTCGCATCATTTCCGGCTGTCTTTATCGCTCTCATCACCGTGTCGGTTCTCGGCAAGGGCAGGCTCAACACGATCATTGCACTTGGAATCTCTTTCATCCCGAGCTTTGCGAGGATAATGAGGGGAGAGTTCATGAGGCTTTCCGACAGCGACTATGTCAAAAATGCGAGACTTCTCGGCGCCTCTGATCTTCGCATCATGTTTGTTCACATCTTCCCGAACACGCTCGGCTCGCTGGTGCCGACAATGCTTATAGGATTTAACAATGCGGTTCTCGCTGAGGCGGGGCTTGGCTATCTGGGACTTGGTGTCCAGCCGCCCGCATCAAGCCTTGGCAGAATGCTTTCGGAAGCACAGCCGTATCTTCTCAGGTCGCCCTGGTATGCTGTCGGAACGGGCCTTTATATCATTCTTACTGTGCTTGGCGTCACTCTGATCGGCGAGAGCCTCGGTGTGTCCTACGTTACGCCTGCCATGACGAAGAAAAGGCGAAGTAATGCTTACTCTGAAGGAGACGAGGATAAAATTGACGGAGAAAAGACCGTGATTTCGGGAACGGAAAGTGAAAACGGGGCGGAAGCGATCGCGGAGGTCAGCCGCAGGCAGAGCAGCGTCGTGCACGATATCGATTCTCACGATCTGCTGCGTGTACGTAATCTCCATGTTTCCTATCACGATGCAGATGGTACAAACGAGGCCCTTCATGGACTCTATTTCACGCTGCGCCGCGGTGAGATACTCGGGATCGTCGGCGAGTCGGGTTCGGGAAAGAGCCTGACGGTCTACACTGTAATGGGCCTCATGAAGGAAAATGCCGAGATCACGACGGGAAGCATCAGCTTTGACGGATGTGAACTCACGGCCATTTCTGACGAGGAATATGAAAAGCTCCGCGGCAGTGAGATGTCGATAATCTTCCAGGAACCCATGAGTGCACTGAATCCCGTAAAGACGATCGGATGGCAGCTTGAGGAAGCGATAAGGCTGCACGATCCTTTGGTAAGCGCAAAGGATAGAAAGAGCCGTGCGATAGAGGCACTCGCTGAAACTGAGCTCGATGACCCGGAGGAAGTATACAGTGAGTATCCTCATCAGCTTTCAGGCGGAATGCGCCAGAGGGTTCTCATTGCCATGGCCATGATCAACAGGCCGAAGCTTCTCATTGCCGATGAGCCGACAACCGCACTTGATGCTGCCATTCAGGCAGGAATCTTAAGCATGATCGGACGCCTTGCCGCAAAGAACCAGACAGCCGTGATACTTGTCTCACATGATCTTTCCGTTATCAGATCGATCTGCTCAAACATCCTCGTGATGCTCGACGGGAACATCGTCGAAAAGGGCAACACGGCGATGATCTTTGAGAATCCGAGACATGATTATACAAGAAAGCTCCTGACGGCGGCAAACATCTTCCATTCAGTGAAGAATGATTTTTCAGTCCTTGAGGACAGGGGCGGGACGCATGAGGATAATACAGTAAGTGCGATCGGTAAAGATGCGGGGGAGGATGCCGGAAGTGAGAATTCTCAGGTCATCCTTTCCACGAAGAGTCTGAACATATTCTACAATGACAGGCGTGAGGGATTCTTTGGAAAGAAGATCACCGAACAGGTTTGCTTTGACATCGATATGGAGCTTCGCCGCGGAGAGATTCTCGGAATCGTCGGTGAGAGCGGAAGCGGAAAGTCAAGCCTTGTAAAGTGCATCGCAGGCCTCAATCGGAATTTCACAGGAAAGCTCAATGTTCCTCAGAAAAAACCTGCCATGGTATTCCAGGATCCTTACGGCAGTCTGAATCCCATGATGAATGTGGGGAGGCTCATCAAAGAAGCCATCAGGCTTTCAGGCAGTGATGATCTTTCTGAGGATGAGATCGTTTCAAAAATGCTTGAAAGAGTTGAACTGTCACCTGATATTGCCAACAGGAGGACACGTGATCTTTCCGGAGGACAGAGGCAGAGAGTCGCCATTGCGATGGCACTTGCAGCGAAGCGTGAGTACTGCATTCTCGATGAACCCGTGTCATCACTTGATGTCACTGTTGCAGAGCAGATCACGGATCTTCTCGTAAGACTTCGAGAGGAGACAGGCCTTTCATATCTCTTCATTTCACATGACATCGAGCTTGTGGGAAGAATATGTGACAGAGTCATTGTACTGAAGGACGGGAGGATCGTTGAACAGGGAAAGACTTCGTGTGTATTTGGCAATCCGAAGAGTGATTACACCGATTACCTGATAAAATGTTCAGTACTTCCTAATTACAGGCAGAAAAGCTCCTGATATGACTGGATTTTGCAAATAAAGTGCTTGACAAATGAACATTCAGGTGTGATAATACTCATGTTGCGTTAGGCGCAACGGACAGCAAGCAGAGTATCCACTCTCACCCCCGGCATGCAAGAGGCATTGTGAAAGGGTTCAAAAGATTATGGCGCGTTATGCGTTCGTTTGTGTGGATAGCTTGTCTATCCACACTTTTTATTATTTTATATGCATCGGAGGTGTTAAACTATTAGCGAGTTAATGATTAATGAACAGATCAGAGATAAGGAGATCAGACTGATCGGTCCTGATGGGGAGCAGCTTGGGATTATGTCCGCAAAGGATGCCCAGAAGCTTGCGGAAGAAGCTGAACTTGATCTTGTAAAGATCGCTCCGACGGCGAAGCCGCCTGTCTGCAGAATCGTTGATTACGGTAAGTACAAGTATGAGCTTACACGTAAGGAAAAAGATGCCAAGAAACGTCAGAAGGTTACGCAGGTTAAGGAAGTCCAGTTATCGCCAAACATCGATATCAACGATCTTAACACTAAGGCCGCTAATGCACGTAAGTTTCTCACCAAAGGTGACAGAGTCAAGGTTATGGTCAAGTTCCGAGGTCGTGAGATGGCTCACACAGCAAACGGAAAGGCAATCCTCGATGATTTTTATAAGATTGTTGAAGATGTTGCCAACATTGACAAGCCCGCAAAGCTTGAGGGACGTAACATGACAATGTTCCTTTCCGAAAAGAAATAAATAATAATAGGTCAGTTATCATAAGGAGGATTAGAAAATGGCTAAGATTAAGACAAACAGATCAGTTGCCAAGCGTTTTACAAAGACCGGAACCGGTAAGCTTAAGAGAATGAGAGCCGGCAAGCAGCACATCCTTACCAAGAAGTCAGCAAAGATGAAGAGAAGACTTCGTACCGCTACTCTTACCAACAGTGTATCAGAGAAGAACATGAAGAAAGTACTCCCTTATTTATAGGATGCGGAACAGGAGGATTGAACAATGGCTAGAATTAAAGGTGGCTTAAATGCCAAGAAGAAGCACAACAGAGTATTAAAGCTTGCTAAGGGTTACAGAGGAGCAAGATCAAAGCAGTATAGAATTGCAAAGCAGTCAGTTATGCGTGCACTTGCATCCGCATTTGCAGGACGTAAGGAGAGAAAGAGACAGTTCACACGTCTCTGGATCGCTCGTATCAATGCTGCAGCAAGAATGAATGACCTTTCATACAGCAAGTTAATGTATGGTCTTAAGCTTGCAAACGTAGACATCAACAGAAAGATGCTCTCAGAGATGGCAATCAGCGATCCCGAAGGCTTCAAGGCACTTGTAGACGTAGCAAAGGCTAAGCTTGCTTAATTTCGAATATCCACCCCGCCGGTTTCCGGCGGGGATTTTCGTTTTCAGAAGCCGGTCTGCACGGTCACGGTGATAGTGGCAGGCACCGGATCTGAGAGACCGTCACCGTGGTGGGACGGTCTCCTTCAAACAGTTGGCAGGGGAAGAGGATAGAATTCATATAGCGTGTAGTTCGAATTGACACTTGCGAAATCAACTAGTCACTCTACTAAAGGCAATTCCATGGATAATATTTCATAAAATATTATTTTTACCATTGACAAATGATTTTTTATGTGTAATAATAACGTCAGAACAAAGAAATGCAACAAACCCCTAAAAACTTTTTCATAATAATTTGTTTATCGGAGTTCCGATGGTATTCCCCTCAAACAATTGACCATCGGAATTTTACTCCTCCTCCCTTACATCAGGGCGTGGCTCTCCCCAAGCTACGCTCTTCTTCCTTTTTCAGGAGTTTTTTGAGTGTACGCAGGTCTTAATCCGGTGCAATAATCCGTCGGATAAAAATGCACCCGCCCTTTGTATTATTTCGTGTAGAATTCGATTGCCTTTGAAACGAACCTTGCGCAGCCGCGCCCGCCGGCTGAATCGATGTTGGCGGTCATCTCGCCACCTGCAGCGTACATCTGACCGAGGCCGGCAAGGATAACATCGGTACAGTTGAACCAGTTTGCCGTAATGCTGTTTTGAAGCTTTTTGACCTGAGCCTGTACTCTGCTGTCGGAGGGGGCAAGGTCCATCATTGTTCCGAATTCGGCAAAGAGCTTCATCAGGTCATTCCCGATATCCTGCTTATCTTCATCGGTGTAGTCTGCCGATTTTAACTCATACTCTTTGTACGCTTTGGTTTCACCCCAGAGCTTTTTGGCTTCGTTTGCATATTCTTCTATCTGTTTCTTATCAAAGACCTTGAAGTCGGTCTTTCTCTTTTCTCCGGATTCTTCCATATTGTCTCCTTCCTTTCTGAGCCCCTCGGCAAAGCTGATGAGCTCATCAATCTTGTCGCGTTTAAGCTTCAGAAGCTCAATTTGCTGATCGAGAGCCTTCTGCCTGTCAAACGCCTTGTTGTCAATTATCTTCCTTATGTCCTTGAGAGGAAATTCAAGCTCGCGGAAAAGCATTATGTCCTGAAGACGTTCAAGATTTGCATTGTCATACAATCTGTATCCCGCCTCGGTCGTCACCGCAGGCGTAAGAAGATCTATCTCGTCGTAATAATGCAGAGTACGTATACTTACTCCTGTTAATTCGCTTACTTCATGTACGGTCATTTTCTTCATGGCTTTTCCTCCCGGCAAGAGACAATATACACTATAACGTTACGTTAGAGTCAATACCATTATTGCATTTTTTTCGTAAAATTACAAGAGAAAAGTCCGGCTTCCGGAAAAAACCGGCAGCTGCTAAGACAAACCGGGCTCGTGCGGGAGAATAAACAAGCGGTTGAAGGTAGACATCTAAGACTGCGGAAGCGGTAGCCAAAGCAAAGCGGGCTCGTGCGGGAGAATAAACAAGCGGTTGAAGGTAGACATCTACGGCTGCGGAAGCGGTAGCCAAAGCAAACCGGGCTCGTACGCGAGAATGAACTAAATTTCGACAGAAAAAAGTTTTCCAGGGAGAAAAAAGAAGTCTGCAGGTTTACTACGAAAAGGGGTTATGATATACTAACTGTTAAGTGTACCCATTAAATGGGGGCATGGGGACTTTTGCTATTGGAGCGTAGTTGTCGTGAGGGAGAAGATAGAACAGCTGGCAAAAGCGCAAATCAGGTTTGAAGAACCCGAGGTCATTGTCAGCACCGATCACATCAGTATTTCTGTGGAAGCCGGGAGGTCGGCGGCTTCTTCTTTTTGCGTGCTAAATTCTCTCCATGAGTCATTTAAGGGCCTTGTCTACTCAAGCGACAGCAGGGTAAAACCGGATCGTCATGAGTTCTTTGGCAGGGAAGCAAACATTACAATCTGTGTCAACGCTGAGGGAATCGAAGCGGGAACAGCGATCGACTGTGTCGTTACCGTTGTAACGAGCTGCGGCGAGACAGACATTGCGGTCAAGGTCGATGTCTGTGCTCCGAACTGCATTTCCTCGGCAGGTGAAGTGAACGATATGTTCAGGTTCGCAAATCTAGCAAAGCTCAATTTCACTGAGGCTGCCCTGATCTTCAAAACACAGGATTTTGCAGAGGTGGTGAAGCACTATGCTCCGGCCTGTGAAGTCATGTACCGTCATCTTGTTCTTGGCAGGGATGTCGGAAACGATCTTGAGGAGTTTCTTATTGCAATCCACAAGAAAAAGAGAATCACATACGAGCTGGCAGCAGAAAAACTTGAATTTTCGATGGCATCAGTCAAAAATGGCGGCATATCGGGAAGCAGAAAGCAAGGCGCGGGTGAGAACCCGGTTGCTTCGGGCAGAAAGCAAGGTACAAGTGAGAACACATTTGTTTCTGGTGAGAACTCCGGGCAGGAGATTATTATAAAGCGAAAGAGCTGGGGATGTACAAGACTTCTTGTAGAGTGCGATGCTGATTTTATTGTGCTCTCAAAGGATACGGTTACAGACGAGGATTTTGTCAGGGACGAGTGCCGCGTGCCCTTTAGCTTTGACGCACAAAAGCTGTTTAACGGCAGAAATTTCGGAAGGATTACCGTGGAAGGGCTTGACACAAGCCTTGCCTGCGAGGTGACCTGCTTTGGAAAGCTTCCGGACAGGGAGGCACACAAACGTCTCAGATCGATTAAGACGAACATTGCTGAAATAGTCAGGATTTTCATTGACTACCGAACAAACAGAATGTCGACCGGTAATTTCGTCCTTGAGGCTGAAAAAATCTGCAAGACACTTGCCAGTCTCAAAGGAGACAGCCCGTACATTAATCTTATGAGAATCTATCTTCAGATTATTTCGGGCAAGGAGAGGCTTGCGAAGACTGCACTTGCCGCTTTAGGTCCCGATACCGGGTGGCCCGACGGTTTTGAACTTGCCCATGGAATCACTCTTTATCTGAATCACCTTCTTCCGAAAACAGAGACAAGATACTCGGGCGAAGTCATTGAGATGCGCAGGCTCTGCGAGCGCGACAGGAACTCATGGCAGCTGCTTTTGCTGCTTCTTCGCATGGACAAGCGATACAAGACGAATTTCAGCGCAAGGTATGAAGCCCTTCACCATCAGTTTGAGCGCGGCTGCACGAGTCCGCTTCTTTATCTTGATGCCATGGACGTAATCAGCAACGAGCCGGTAGTTCTCAAAGAGCTTGATTCTTTCGGCATCCAGGTGCTTTGCTTCGGAACAAAACACAATCTCATCAGTGACGAGGTATATGAACAGATTGCCTGTCTTGCACGAAGAGAGAAGAACTTCTCAAAGCTTCTTTGCGAGCTGCTTGTAACAGGTTATGAGAAATGCGGCAATCCCGAACTGGCATTTGCTCTTTGCTCACTGCTCGTGAGATTCAGAGTGACGGATGCAAGCTGCAACAGATGGTATGAGACGGGTATCAGACTTGAACTTCAGATTCCGGAGCTTCAGGAATACTATCTGAAGACGGTTGACACCGATTCTGAAGCAATGCCGCCTCAGCAGCTTTTGATGTATTATTCCTACGATCTTCCCGCCGACAACGGCCTGAAGGCCTTTCTGCTGGCGAACCTTATCCGGTTCAGGGATGAGGTGCCCGCAATCTTTGATACTTTCAGATCAAAGATCAGACCGGTTGCCTGCGAGATGCTTGAAAGCGGGTATTACAGCAGGAACGCTCTTTATATATATGATTATGTTTTTGACAGACCGGATTCTGACGAGGCTGAGCTTGCGGACCTTGCAAAGCTTCAGTTTATCTACGAGATCATCTGTCACGATCCGAGGGCGGCAGCCGTGATTGTTGCGCACAAGGAGCTTGACGGTGAGCAGTATGTTCCGCTTGAGGATGGCAGGGGATTCGTAAGCATCTTTTCGGAGGATGCCCTGATCTTTATGGTTGACCGGGACGGGAACAGACATGTTGCATGGGCAGAGTTTGAGCTGAACCGCCTGATGGACAGACCGGATATTCTTGAGGCATGCATCGATAATGAGTGTTACACAGATGAGATTCTTATCTACTGCATTGACAGGGGGATTTACACGTCCAAGAACCATGAGCCTATGGGAATCCTGATGAAAGCCGCAAAGGTGGAGGGGCTCAATGTCGAGTACAG
>JAZLIL010000113.1:0-3615 GCA_045617405.1 Lachnospiraceae bacterium
ATTGTCAGTGAGCCTGTCGCAGGCTTCCCCGGCTGTTTTGCCATGGTTGGTGTCCTCGAAAAGGGCAGCGGGAATGTCAAAGTCATTGCCAGAAGCAACGGAGGACATTCAAGCACTCCTTCGAAGAATTCACCTATCGCAAGGCTCGCAAAATTTGTCTGTGATATAGAAAGACATAATCCCATGAAGATCGATATAGAGCCTGAGCTTGAAACCATGCTCAAAAGGCTTGCCGGTTACGGTCCCTTCTATATGCGTCTGGTTCTTGGCAATCTGTGGCTGACAAAGCCTCTTGTGAAGCTTGCCGGTCCGCTTCTCGGGGATCAGATAGTTGCGCTCATGCGTACTACAATCGCATTTACGCAGCAGAGCGGAAGCAAAGGAGAAAACGTGCTTCCCCAGGAAGCGTCCATCACCATCAACATGCGCTATATTCCTCACCAGGACAAGAACCACAGCATAGCTGTCCTTAGAAAAATCGCTTCCCGCTATGATCTTGAAATAGAGGATCTTGGCGGTGATCCGAGCTTCCCTGCAGTCAGGACCGACAGCGAAGCCTTCAGGATGGTGGAGGATGTCATCGGGAACGTGTTCCCCGGACTCCCCGTAATTCCCTATGTTATGTCGGGCGGAACCGATGCGGCCTTCTACCAGAAAATCTGCGACGCCTGCATACGTTTCAGCCCTGTCCACTACAGTGAAGAGCAGCTTGATTCCATGCACGCTCTGAACGAAAACGTCGATACGTCCGCTCTCCCCGGAGCAGTGGATTTTTACAAGGCACTTATCAGGGCAAACAAGTAGAGTCTTCGTCCGGAAGCAGAATACCTGGGGCTTGCCGTCAGCCAAGAGAAAACAGGAACATGCCGGAATAGAGGGGCAGAATGCTCGGAGGTTTTTATATGAATGAGAAACAGGCAAAATCCATACAAATCAGTAAAAAGGTCATGACGATGTCAACAGTCATGGTTGCCATCGTGCTGGTGGGCGCCGTCGTACTGTCGCTTCTGATGAAGCCGGGAGTGATAGAGACGGGAGCCGACGGGGCTATCAGCCTGTTGCCGGGCGAAAACAAAATGACGGTGTGGAAGTACGTGCTTTCGCCGTTGCTTGTTCTCACTCCGGTGTACGAAAATTTCATGACCGTCTGGAGTATCGTGCTGCTTTGCATTGTAATCGGCGCCGTTTTCAATTCCCTTGACAACTGCGGCGTGCTCGTCTACATGGTTGAATCACTTGCAAGAAGGTTCGGTGGGAGCAGATATAAACTGCTTTTCATATTCTCGCTTGTGATGATGTTTCTCGGAACCACGCTCGGCGTTTCCGAGGAGGTCATCCCGCTGGTGCCTCTCGCCATCATGCTTTTCTATGCTCTCGGCTGGGATTCGCCGCTTGCCGTAATGAGCTGTGATCTTGCGGCCTGCGCGGGCTTCACCGTCGGCGTAATCAACCCCTTTAACGTAGGTCTGGCCCAGTCACTGTCGGACGAGCTTGTCATGTACTCCGGAATCGTGTTCCGTATCGTGCTCTTTGTTTTGTTTTTCGGTGTTCTCTGGTTCTGGCTGAGGCGCTACGCAAACCGGCTTGATGCGAATCCGCAGTACAGCTGCACGTTTAGCGAAGACAGGAAGCGTCGCGAGGAGTACAGCTTTGATGTGAAGTCCATAAAAGAAGACCCGCAGAAAAAGAGAGCGCTCAAGTGGTTCGTAACGGTCATTGCCATATGCCTTGCCCTTGCGCTGTGCAGCATTGCGGTTTCCACGGCACTTTCAAAAGCCGCTGAGAACGGCGGTCCGAACGCGGCCCTTTACGGTTCGGTTTCGTCAACGCTTTCGGGAACAATTCTTTATTTGATCATCCTCGGTTACACCGTCGCAGGAATCGGCGCCTGCATTCACTGCGGGCTCAAAGGGCAGGAGCTGCTGAGAAGCCTTAAGAACGGCGTTCTGACACTTTTGCCGGCCGCCGCCATGATTCTTCTGACAAGCGCCATCGGCTTCATTTTCATTGAGTCGGGAATATCCGACACCCTTGTTTACTACGCTGCCGAGGCTATGGGCAATTCTTCGGGAATTGTGTGCATTCTCCTGCTGCTTTTATTCCTTTTTATTCTGGAGATTTTTGTTCCTTCAGCAAGCGGCAAGGCCTTTCTGATCATGCCTCTGGCCTACCGCCTGTGCACAATCCTCGGTATCAGCCACCAGCTTGCCGTTCTCGCGTTCCTTTTTGCAGATGGCTTTGCCAACAGCCTCTTACCGACCAACTGCGGTCTTCTCATCACTCTCGGCATGACTCCCGTCAGTTATCCGAAGTGGCTGAAATCCGCCGGCGCCGTGTTCCTTTCCTTCATGGTACTCGCCGTAGCAGCACTGGCATTTGCGTATTATGTGCTGTACTGATGTTCACAGGGAAAGCGCTTTGTTTTGCAGGCCGGGTGCAGTGAAATGTGGAGGTTCGAAGTAATGCAATTCGGAAATTTTGAATTTACAGAAACGGAAATAAAAGACGTTTATCTTATTCAGCCGCGTGTTTTTGGCGACGCGAGAGGGTACTTTTCGGAAACCTATGTTAAGCGTGATTTCGATGCGGCGGGACTTTGCTATGACTTTGTCCAGGACAACCGGTCATCGTCGCGAAGAGGTGTGCTGCGCGGACTTCATTTCCAGAAGACTCCTCCTCAGGCAAAGCTTGTGAGAGCGCTGCGCGGGGAGGTCTTTGACGTCGCCGTTGACATGCGTCCCGGCAGTGCGACCTACGGAAAGTGGGTCGGTGCCACGCTCTCGGGCGAGAACAGGACAATGATCATGATTCCGCGCGGCTTTGCGCACGGCTTCCTTGTCCTGAGCGACGAGGCGGAATTTGCCTACAAGTGCGACGACTACTACCATCCCGAAGATGAGGCCGGCATCGCCTACAATGATCCGACCATCGCCATCGCCTGGCCCGATGCCGGCGAACTGACCCTCAGCGAGAAGGACAGGCATCATCCGCAGCTGCCAAGTTTCAGTTGAATACAATCTGCGACCTCACACTAAAACATTAATAATTAATTGACATTTCATTGGATCCATTACAAAATTCAGTTCAATGTAATAAGGGAACAGTTCCTTTGCCACTTTTCGCACAATGAAGGTCTTTCCGATCTGGCGAGCACCTTCGATAAAAAGAATCCTGCTGCTTTTAGAAGTCAGATGGTCTCTGATGAATGATTCGATTTTCCTATACAGCATAGCTGTGACCTCCCATACACTTTTCGCGTCGATTATGCCACAGAAATTTACACTTTTCAATGTGATTACGGCAAGAAAAAGTACACTTTTCAAAAATACTGTCAATTCCCGGGTTCGAGAACCTCCAATGAGGGGGTGGGGTAAAGTGTGTGAGTTCTCTTTTTTCCTTGTTTCGCCAGCTGTGAAAAACATTGTATTTTTCTGTCAGTATGCTACAATAAGGCGTGGTATGTAATTAACAGGTGAAGTGGCTCTGATTGGCCATCGGAGGGAAAAAATGAGCATTGGGGACAGAAAAGACGGAAAGCTGATCCGTAATCTTGACAGCATTCATTTTATTATGCCGAACATCTATCCGAACAGGTGCGACAACGAGGCATTTATT
>JAZLIL010000114.1:0-2862 GCA_045617405.1 Lachnospiraceae bacterium
CGCAGGCGAGCAGCAAAAATGACGTGTTTTCGGTGCCCACACAGGTCTGTGCGCCTCTGCTGGAATATTTTTCCCGGCCGGGTGTACAGACCTTTGACACAAAAAACCTGTAGTGCTATACTATTTTAGTACGCGTGCGTCCGGCAGGCGATTTTGATGTGTCTATTCCCCTGATACGGGGAAGCGGAGGATTCATGAATTACAGTAAAAATGGAATATATTTAAAGCAAAACATGATGAAGTCAAACTCAAGGAGACTCAAGTCAAAGCTGCTCATCATGGTTATCCGATTGTTCCTGATTATCCTTGTGTGCACTGCCATCCTTGGTGTGACTGTTGCCTGGGGAGCATTTAAAGGCATCCTTGATACAACACCGAACGTAGCCATCGTCGACATGGTCCCCGAAGGCTACAGCTCGTCATCCTATTTTGCAGACGGTACTCTTGCCCAGACCTTTGCAGGCAATGAGGCAAACAGAGTTTATGTAGAAATTAACGAGATTCCCAAGTGTGTAAAGGACGCTTTCGTCGCACTTGAGGATGAGCGTTTTTATGAGCACGGCGGTATCGACATCAGAGGTATTTTCCGCGCCGGTTACTCTGTTGTCAAGACAGTTTCGCTCGATTACGGTGCTTCAACAATTACGCAGCAGCTCATCAAGAACCAGGTCTTCTCGGGCGGACGTGAGGCTTCAAGCGTTGCAAAGCTTAAGAGAAAGGTTCAGGAGCAGTATCTTGCGGTTGAGCTTGAGAACTTCCTCACAAAGGATCAGATTCTCGAGTACTACCTCAATTACATCAATCTCGGCCACGGTGCCTACGGTATTCAAACTGCAGCGAACACCTACTTCGGAAAGGACGTCCAGGACCTGACGATTTCCGAAGCTGCCGTTCTTGCTGCAATTGCGTACTCACCCACCTACAACAACCCCATCAATTATCAGAAGAACAACGCCGAACGACGTGAAAAATGTCTCGAACTTATGCGAAGCAATAATCTTTGCACGCAGGAACAATATGAAGCAGCGCTTAGTGACGATGTTTATTCCAGAATTAACAATGTCAGCCAAAAGCGTTCCGAGACAAACAGCTATTTCTCCTACTTTACCGATGAGCTCATCGATCAGGTTACAAACGACCTCGTCGAAAAGCTGGGCTACACGACACTCCAGGCACAGAATCTCATTTACAGAGGCGGCATCCAGATATATACGACTCAGGATCCCACCATTCAGAAGATTCTTGACGAGTACTTCTGCAATGAGGAGAATTTCCCCGCTCTCGGCTTTGAAGGCGGTTCCTTCTACGAGATTAATTTCGCACTTTCAGTCTACAAAGAGGACGAAAGTGTTGTTCATTATCACATGAACGACCTGCTTGAATACTTCGCAGACTATGATGATACAGATCACTACTACTATCACGATAAAGGCGGCCGGAAGGGTATCGACGAGCTTTGTGTAAATGCAGACGATGCGAATGCCAAGATTGATGAATTTATCGAAGCTCACGTCGGTCCGAATGACACTCCCGTTGTCAGCCGCCAGCTTGTACTTCAGCCTCAGTGCTCAATGTCCATCATTGACCAGTATACCGGCGAAGTAAAGGCAATCTACGGCGGCCGCGGTGAGAAGACCGGAAGCCGTACACTGAACCGTGCATCAAAGACTCTGCGTCAGGTTGGATCGACATTCAAAGTCCTTGCCTCCTTCCTTCCCGCCATCGATGCGGGCGGGAAGACCCTCGCTACTGTTTATGACGATGTTCAGTACAGTTATCCGGGCGGCAAGGAAGTCGTAAACTGGTACGGACTGCGTGAATTCCGGGGGCTCCATTCGATAAGAGAAGCCATCTACAATTCAATGAACGTTATTGCAGTAAAGAACCTTGAAGCAATCGGAGCAACTCTTGGCTACAATTACCTGAAAAAACTGGGATTTTCCTCACTTGTTGAATCACGTGTCGGAGCCGACGGAACTGTATATTCGGACAAAAACCTTTCGATAGCTCTCGGAGGTTTAACGGATGGTGTCACTAATGTTGAGATGAGCGCAGCCTTTGCATCAATAGCAAACGGCGGCATCTACAACAAGCCCATCTACTACACAAAGATTCTTGACAAAGATGGAAATGTGATACTCGAGAACAAGACCGAATCAACTCAGGTTATGAAAACCTCGACAGCATGGCTTCTCACTGATGCAATGCATGATACTACAACAAAGGGTACCGGGAGCAATCTCAGATTCAGAAATTACAACATGCCGGTTGCAGGAAAGACAGGTACCGCTACAAACGATAACGACCTCTGGTTCTGCGGTTTCACACCTTACTACACCGCATCAATCTGGACAGGCTTTGATAACAACTTTGATCAGATTAACAAGAGCTACCAGCAGCATCTGTGGAGAAACGTAATGGAGGAGATTCACACAACATATGAACTTCCTTACAAAGATTGGGAAATGCCCTCTTCCATCGAATCTGCAACAATCTGTACCAAGTGTGGAAAGCTCGCCGTACCCGGTCTTTGCGATGAAGCCGAAGGCGGTTCCTGCGTCGCTACGGAGTATTTTGCAAAGGGAACAAAACCCACAGAGAAGTGTGACTGCCACATTCGCGTAAATGTGTGCAAGAAGTCCGGAAAGCTTGCAAACGAAGCGTGTAAGAACACCGTTTCAAAGGTTCTTCTTATAAAGGATGAGTACACCTACGCCGATTCCGAAGAAATCATCACGACCTGGGATACTCCATACATCTTCCATGCGGACGATGTATGCACTGTTCACGAAGGAAAATCAGGCAACAAGAACGGTAAGAAGAATCAGAACGCAGACGACACTGATACAGGTGCTGACGACG
>JAZLIL010000115.1:0-22408 GCA_045617405.1 Lachnospiraceae bacterium
GGAAAGGATCAGACATATGTTCTCTACAGGCTTTCCCAGGAGCAGCTTTCAAGAACAATGATGCCGCTTGGCAATATGAGCAAGGCTGATATCAGAAGGATTGCCTTTGAATACGGTCTTGTCACTGCTTCAAAGGCCGGAAGCCAGGAGATCTGCTTTATTCCGGATAATGATCACGGAGCATTTCTTGAAAGGTATACGGGAAAGGTGAGTAAGCCCGGAAACTTCGTAGACATGGACGGAAAGGTACTCGGAGAACACAAAGGCATCATCAGGTACACTATAGGACAGAGGAAGGGACTTGGGATTGCGCTTGGAGAACCGCGCTTTGTTACGAAAATCAATTCTGAAAACAATACTGTGACGATAGGTAAGAGTTGCGATGTCTTTACGCAGACTGTTCACGCGACCGACATTCGATATATGGGATCGGCGAAATTTGATGAAGGTGAGAGGTTTTTCGGTAAGATCAGATACAACGGACCGGGGGCCTGGTGCAGGCTTTACCACGAAGGTGACGGAGTCCGTGCCGAATTTGAAGTGGCCAGGCGTGCAGTCACACCCGGCCAGTCACTTGTTCTTTATAATAATGATACAATCGCGCTCGGGGGTGTGATCAGGCAGGACTGATATTAAATCAGAGCGGACGTGCAATGGGCTTTCGGTTTTCATATACGTGGTAGTATCTGAAACCGAGAGCTTTCAGCATTTCACAGGCCTCATCGAAGAATGACGCAATCTCCCACGGACGGTGCGCATCGGAACCGATTGTAACAAGCTCACCACCGAGCTCACGGTAGCGTGTGAAGATTTCACCCTTTGGATTAGGAAAACCGAGTCCTTTTCTGAGACCGCCGCAGTTGCACTCGAGGGCCTTGCCGTTTTCCACGATGTTTCGCAAAATGATGTCAATAAGGTCGGAAAAATCCGCAGGGTTGTAGTCACGGTCTCCTGTCGGGTTGTAGCGGATGACGTAATCGAAGTGTGCATAGGAATCGAAGCTCTTGTAATAGGAAGTGGTAAAGGCTGCCGATTCAAAGTACTTTATGATTGCCTCTTCCTTTGTCTTATTGACCCAATAGTCGTTACGGTAGGGATCGATGTTTTCAACTATGTGGGTGGAACCTAGAAGAAAGTCGAAAGGATACTTCTTCTCAAGATTATCGTTAAAAATCCTGTTCTTCTCAAAGACCTCTTTTTCATTTCTGATACCGAGTTCAATTCCTGCGAGCAGCTTCAGGCGTCCGCGAAACTTCTCCTTTGTTTTGTTAAAAGCTTCAAACCACAAATCAGGGTCGAAAACAAAGCCGCCGCCCTGACTTTCGGGGAAGTATGAATCCATGTGGTCAGTTATGCAAAGGGTGTCGAGACCTTTATCTATCGCAATTTCGGCCATCTGAGTCATTGAATACTCAGCATCTGTAGAAAATTCAGTGTGAAGATGACAGTCTGCTGTAATCATTAGAGCCTCCAAATAGTGTTTGCGTTTATGCTTCCGGTTTAACGGAAAATCTCTGCCGGTTTATAAAAAATCGCAGTTTGCCGGGAAAGTCCGGCCTGCCGCCAAAAAACTGCGGTTTCTGCCCTAATCCGCCTTTAGAAAAGAGATGTCGGGAGCTGCAACCATTGAGTAGTTGCTGTGATAGATGACAAAGCCCGGTTTGCCGCCTGATGGCTTTTTCACACCCTTTTTCTCCAGATAGTCAATTTCAACCTTGTCGGCGTCGCGCCGCACGGAATAGTAGGCAGCCAGGCTTGCCGCCTCTTCGTAGGCACGGTCGGGAATCTCTTTTCCGGAAGCCTTGAGGATAACGTGCGATCCGGGTACTCCCTTGGCGTGAAACCACCAGTCGTTTCCCGATGAGAGCTTAAAGGTGAGCTCATCATTCTGATAGTTGTTCTTTCCAACGTATATGTCAAACCCGTCCGAAGAAATGTAGTGAAAGGGCTTCGAATTGTTCTTCTGCTGTTTCCCGGGATGAGCCTGTTTCGAATAGATGTGGGCACGCTTCATGTAGCCGAATTCGGCAAGCTCACGTCTTATCTCGTTGAGGTCGGCATCACAATCCGCAATGTCGAGCGAGGCCTTTACCGATTCGAGGTGCGCTACTTCGTCGCGAGATTCGACAATCTGCACGGAAAGTGCGTCGAAAGTGCGCTTCAGCTTCCTGTATCGGTCGTAGTACAAAACGGCATTCTCACGACCGGAAAGTGAAGAATCAAGCGGAATAACTACAGGTTCACCGGTGTAGAAATCGTTTGCCGTAAAGGTCGTAGTACCGTTTTCAATTTCATAGCCGTAGGTAGAGAGAAGATCGCCGTAAAGCTTACAGCGGTCACGTTTTTTAGTGCCTTCAAGCTGCTTTTCCTGAAGAGAGAGCTTCTTCTTTGCTCTTTCTATCGCATTTACGGTGATACGCCTCAAATCCTGCGATTTCTGGCGCATCAGATTAAGACGGTTCTTTTTGTCGTAGTACGACTCAAGAAGGGCGCAGATGTCATTGACAGGCCGAAAATCTCCCTTTAGACAGGAGATCGGAACAGAACTGTACTCAAACGGTTCGCCGTCCCTAAAGACGATGCCGGGCGTAAACTGTCCCTTAGAGACATCGTTAAAGAGAGAGATGAAGGACTCCGAAAGTATCTGAATGTCAACAGGTTCACCGGAACGGAACACAAGCTCCTTTGCGATAAGAGGAGAAATGCCGTTGTAGTCTGAAATAAGAACACCTTCCGGATCGTTTGAGTGTGAGAGCTTTTCAGTAATGCCGGAAAGAGTCTCGCATCTGGGGTCGGTCTTTTCGCTCTGCTTTACAAGAAACCAGGGACGCCCCGGAAGAACTTCGCGCACTGAGCTTACCAAAGAGGAAACGTGCTTTATACTGTCAACGATTGTGCTCGTATCGTCAATAAGGATAATGTTGCTGTGCTTTCCCATGAGTTCAAGAATAAGGTGTTTGATACAAAGATCTCCAAGCTCATTAAGGTGCTCGATTTTAATGTCGATTACACGCTCAAAATCGGGCTGTGTAATGCTTACGATGCGTGCCGAATTAAGGTACTTTCGAAGAAGCATGCAGAAGTTCGGCGCAGAAAGAGGATTGTCCCTTGTGGTTTCAGTAAGGTAGACAAGCGGCATACCACCTGAGACAGACACAAAGAGTCTGAAGGTCCCGGAAGCTTTTATCGTCAGGACAAGCTCTTCCTTTTCCGGCTGATGAATTTTAACTATCCTTCCGCCCGTGAGCTTCTCGCTGAGTGTCTTTGTTAAGTTTGCAATTACGATGCCGTCAAAAGCCATTCCGATACCACCATTTCTGTCATTCACTTTATCGCGGTTATTATACACCAATGTTTCCGATTTTAAAAGGTTGATTGGAAGATGTGTTTGAGGTAGAATAAGATGGGTAAAGTAAAAGAATAAATATCGGGCAGACAATCCCGCTATTTGAAAAACATACTGAACGAGGAGGAGTCTGCGTTTGAACTGGCTCGATAAACTTGAAAGAAAATTCGGAAGATATGCCATTCCGGGACTTATTAAATATGTCATCGGAATGTACCTGATAGGACTTGTATTAAGCTTTGTGGCACCCGGTTTCTACGACAAGTGGCTGATGCTCGACATTGACAAGCTGCTTCATGGACAGATTTGGAGAATCGTTACGTTTGTCATCCAGCCGCCGCCCACAAGCCTTTTGTTCCTGATCTTCTTTATTCTGCTCTATTTTTCGATAGGAATGACAATGGAACAGATTTGGGGATCGTTCAAATTCAATCTCTACATTTTCGGGGGTGTTATCTGCAACATCATTGCCACCATAATAGTTTATCTGATAACAAAGGCAGTGTACGGTGTCGGTGTCAGCTATCAGGTTCCACTTGATTACATCATTGATACGCTGTTCCTTGCGTATGCGCTTTCATTCCCGGAGGTACAGTTCAGAGTCTATTTTCTGATACCTGTCAAGGCGAAATACCTCGCAATTGTCTACGGGGCACTTCTGCTCTACAATGTCCTCTCGCCTTCCTTTGCGGGCTTCTATGGTGTTGCGGACGGAATGTATGTTTCTGTTCCCGGGGGTCTTATTGCAACGGTATGTTCTCTTGTGGTGGCACTTTTGTCACTTGCAAACTTCCTTGTTTTTTTCCTGTCTATTCCTTCAGTCAGAAGGTTATCGCCTAAGAATGTTTCGAGAAGACGTTCGTTTAACAAAAGCGTGAAGTCAGGAAGAGATGTATATGAAGACCCTAACGGAAGGAATGTCTACAGTATCCACAAGTGCTGTATATGCGGAAGAACAGAGAAGGACGATCCGAATCTTGAATTCAGATACTGTTCCAAGTGCCAGGGAAACAGGGAGTACTGCAGCGACCACTTGTTTACTCACGAGCATAAATAGGACGGACAGGTTTTAATATGGCATTTTTGCATGTTTTAAAAGTTACGGGCCTTTTTCTAGCGTGGGGAGTTGCGGGTGTGATAGCGCTTTTACTCCTGGCGGTTTCGCTTGTCATGTTTGTTCCGGTCAGGTATAAGGCCTATGCCAATGAGCGGCACGGCCCTTACGAGGTGAGGCTCGGGTGGATGCTTCACATTCTGAACGGATGGCTGACGGTCGAACGCGGCAGGGAGCTTAGTTTCGGTGTGCGGGTTTTTACCCATGAAATATTGGGTGAAGAAGCCGACGCGAGGCGCATTAAGAAAGAAGAAAAGAGGCGTGCTAAAGGCGAAAAGAAGCGGAAAGGGCGAGGCGTCGTAAAGGCAAAGGCCGCACCGGATGAGGATAGCAGGGAGAATCCCGTAAGAAAATTCGGAAAAGGTCTGAATGATTTTGTCAAGAAGCTCACCGAACTTTCTGAAAAAGAAGAGCGTCTTGCGGATTTCCTTGAGGACAAAAGGGTGAGAGAAACCGTAGCATGGGGCATAAAGGAACTGAAGACACTGATTCGTGCGGTAAGACCGCGAAAGGTCAGGGCAAACATCAGATTCGGGTTCGAAGATCCTTCAAAAACAGGCATGCTGCTCGGTGCATTCGGGTTTTTATATACATTTCTCGGAGACAGTCTGAGAGTCGAACCGGACTTTTCGTGTGCCTGCTTTGAGGCTGACGGATTTATGAAGGGAAGGGCGTTTCTCATTGTTCCGACGGTGATTCTGCTGAAATGCTATTTCAGCAAGGATTTGAAGTATACGATGGAAAAGGCAAAAAACATCAGTTGATGATTGGAGGTCATTATGGCAGATATTAACGAGACGATTAAAAAGCTCTTTGACGGTATGGACACTTTCATTTCGACAAAGTCGGTTGTAGGGGAACCGGTAAACTGCGAAGACGGGACAGTCATTATTCCGCTTGTCGATGTCAGCTTCGGCGCGGCAGCAGGTGCATTTGTCGACGCACCGAAGAACAAGGCGGCAGGAGGAATCGGCGGAAGGATTACGCCGAACAGCGTGCTTGTCATCAAGGATGGAAAGACGAGGCTTGTTGCCGTAAAGAACAGTGATGCTGTTTCAAGAGTGCTTGACCTGATTCCCGAAGCCCTCGAGAAGATTAAGAAGACTCCGAAGGACAAGGCGGAGGAAGAGAAGATGGATAAAGCGGGAGAGGACTATATACTTGAAAATGAAGACGTGGGCGAACAGGCCTGAGAAGGTTTGTGCAGCAGATGCAAATGCAAAGAGACTAAGTGAAAGTTCTTTTGTTTTTACTATTGCATTATTAAAACAGTTGTGTTATCATTACAACGTTTGAGACTGCGAGCTCAATTCTTTGGTTTGAAACTCAAAGATTTAGCGAGGTCAAATAAGTTCTAAGGAGGTGAATGGCAATGGCAAGATGTGAAATCTGTGAGAAAGACAACAAGTTCGGTCATCAGCTTAGCTATTCAAGAAGCCACGTTTCAAGACGTGCCAACAGAATGTGGAAGTCTAATGTTAAGTCCGTTAGAGTAAAAACCGAAGGCGGTTCAAAGAAGATGTATGTTTGTACTTCATGCTTAAGATCCGGTAAGGTTGAGCGTGCTTAATTAATGATTGACTACCAGAGCTGCTTAATTGAGCAGCTCTTTTTTCAACTTACATGCTGATTTTGCAGCGTGTGTAAACGTTCTTTGATTTCAATTTCATTACGTTAAGAGGAGGTTTGGGACATGGGCAATTCCTTTTCAACAGGTCTTGGTGAGATTCACATTGATTCAAGCGTCCTGGCAAGATATGCAGGTGCCGCGGCAGTTGAATGCGTCGGTGTTGTCGGAATGGCATCGGTAAGCATGAAGGATGGTCTTGCTAAACTGCTTCGTGTTGAAAATCTTGATCATGGTGTTACTGTTACTGTAAACGATAACGATACTATTGAGATTGAGTGTCATATAATTGTGGCGTATGGTGTTAATATCCAGTCTGTTTGCAACAATCTTTGCGAAACAGTCATCTATAACCTTGAAAAGTTCTCGGGGATGAAGGTTGCAGGTGTTTCGATTTATGTCGATGGTGTAAGGGTCATTGACTGATAATGGAGGGTGACGTGGCAATTAAGACTTTTGATGCCTTGCTGCTCCAAAAAATGTTTCTTGGAGCAACAGCAAGACTTAATGATAAGAAAGAGATCATAAATGAACTGAATGTTTTCCCTGTCCCCGATGGTGACACGGGAACAAACATGACACTCACTATGATGTCTGCGGCAAAGGAAGTTGCGAAGCTTGAAAATCCTTCCATGAGCAAGCTTTGCAGTACGATAATTAACGGAGTTCAGCTTGGATCACGCGGAAATTCGGGCGTTATCCTTTCGCAGCTGTTTTCGGGAATGTGCAAGATTTTCCGCGACAAGGAAGTAATTGATGTACCCGTTCTCACAAGTGCCATAGGAAAAGCTCAGGAGATGGCCTACAAAGCCATAATGAAGCCGAAGGAGGGTACAATTCTCACGATTGCAAGAGCTGCCTTTGAAAGAGGTCAGGAGCTGGCAGGTACGACGGATGACGTTGATGTTTACGCTAAGGCTGTACTTTCCTATATGGAAGAGGTTCTTGCTAAGACTCCCGAGATGCTTCCGGTTCTAAAGGAAGCCGGTGTTGTTGACTCCGGCGGAAGAGGACTTTGTGAGGTCGTTCGCGGCGCAATCGACATTCTTTGCGGCGGGGAGCTTCATTTTACTACTGATGTCAGTGAAAAGGAAAAGGCTGAACGTGTCGATGTTTCAAGTATTTCAACGGCGGACATCAAATTCGGTTACTGCACCGAGTTTATTATTAAGACATCACGTGAATTCACTGAAGTTGATGAGGCAGAGGTGAAGAAGTACTTAAGCTCAATCGGTGACTCTCTTGTTGTATTTTGCGGTGAGGGAATGGTGAAGATTCATGTTCACACAAACAATCCCGGCAATGCACTTCAAAAGGCGCTGACCTATGGCGAGCTTTCGAGAATCAAGATTGAGAACATGCGTGAAGAACATAATGACAGGCTTCGCACCGAGATTGAGAAGGATGAGGCGGATCAGAAAATCTCACCTGAAACTCTTCCGAGAAAAGCAGTCGGATTTATCAGCGTTGCGGCCGGTTCGGGCCTCAATTCAATCTTCGCAGACATAGGAGTAGATTTTATCATCTCCGGCGGTCAGACAATGAATCCGAGTACCGAAGATATGGTCAACGCAATCAGGTATGTCAATGCGGATGTTGTTTATATTCTTCCGAATAATAAAAATATCATTCTTGCAGCAGAGCAGGCTGCACAGATTGTGAAGGATTCAAGCGTCTATGTTGTTCCTTCAAAGACTGTTCCGCAGGGAATCACGGCGCTTATAGCCTTTGACAGCGAAAAGTCATCCATGGAGAATCTTAAGGTAATGTCGGATGCAATGAATAGCGTCAAGACCGGGCAGATTACATACGCAATTCGTGATACAAAGCAGGACGGTCTTGATATCAGGCAGAATGACATCATCGGACTCGATGACGGCGGTATCAGGAGTGCAGGAAGCGACATCACTGAAGTGGCACTTGAACTTCTTCGCGGCATGGTTGACGATGAGTCGGCAGTTATCAGCATATATTCAGGTGATGAGGTCGGCCTTGAGGCTGCAAATGAGCTTGCATCAATCATTGAGGAGGAGTTTGATATGGTGGATGTCGAGGTTCACGAGGGAGGACAGCCTGTTTACTATTACATTCTGTCGGTTGAGTAATCGTGACGTCTTGAAATAAACATTAAAATGATTCAATCAGGCACCGGTCTGTGGCGTTGGTCACACTCCGGTGCTTTTTTTACATTACATATTGAAAAATTCATGTCTTTATTCTATCATGAAAGTGCGTACAGGAAGACATCCCGCAAGAAGGGAGTCTTATGAAAAAGAAAATCATTATTGTCTGCAGCTGCTGTCTTATCGTTATCGGTATCCTGTACAGTATCCGTCTGATAAAGGAAAAGAATCGAGAGAATGTTGGCGTGATGGAAGATACTGTGTATGCCGACACGCTTTCCGACGGCTTCTTTTCAGAAAACGAAGGAACTTTGTTTCAAGGCGGTGCATCTGAAAAGGACGAAAGCGATGCTTTGAAAGAACAGCCTGCGGATGGGCAAAGTGAATCCGAAGCGGAAGAAAATGAGCTTTTGCAAACGAAAAAAGTACTGGTGTATGTGTGCGGCAAGGTTATAAACCCGGGAGTTTATTCTGTATCACCGGAGGCAAGAATAATTGATGCAGTCACGGCGGCAGGGGGACTGACGGATGAAGCCCGCGAGGGAATTGTGAATCTTGCTGCGTCTGTATATGACGGAATGGAGATTTATATTCCGGGTGATGACGGGGAAATGATTGAAGTCACGGATCCGGTGGCTTTGGGCGGTCTGATGACGGGAAATCCCGGAAAGTCCGGCAAGGATGACGGCAGGATAAACATCAATACCGCCGGCAGCGATGAACTGACTCAGCTTTCAGGAATCGGCGATAGCAGGGCAGCGGACATCATTGCATACAGGGAATCGGCCGGAGGTTTTCTGGCGGTAGAGGATATAATGAAGGTCCCGGGAATAAAGGACGGGATTTTCAACAGGATAAAAGACAGGATAAAGTGTGAGTAGCACATAAGGGGGGGCTATGGCGAAGGTTTTGGTTGTCGATGATGAGAAGCTGATTGTAAAAGGTCTTTCAAGCAGTCTGACGCATGAAGGTTACGAGGTTGACTGTGCCTACGACGGAGAGGAAGCACTTGATCTCATATCGAAAAATGACTACGATATTGTTCTTCTTGACGTTATGCTTCCGAAAATCGGCGGGTTCGAAGTCTGCAGGCGCATCCGTGAAACATCTTCCCTGGCGGTTATTATGCTGACCGCGAGAGATGATGATTCGGATAAGGTGGAAGGACTGGAAACAGGAGCCGATGACTACGTCACAAAACCTTTCAATTTCAGAGAGCTTAACGCAAGGATAAAAAATGCTCTTCGACATTCCGCAAAGGTTGAAAGCGTACCGGTTCAGAAAACATCGAAGCTTTCGTTTGATAACATCTGTCTCGACACTTCAGCGAGAAGTCTTGTAATCGACGGGAATACGATAAATCTTACAGTCAGGGAATTTGACATCCTTGAACTTCTTATGCGTAATCCGGGAAAGGTTTACAGCCGCGATGAGCTTTTGAAGATTTTGTGGAGGGATGACGGACAGACTGACGGTCGTACCGTTGATGTCCATGTAAGGCGTCTTCGCGAAAAAATAGAGGCCAATCCGGCAGAACCGGTCTTTGTTCATACAAAATGGGGAGTCGGGTACTATTTTAATGTCTGATACGTCAGTATATGTAAACTGATAAACTGATTAGGGAGCGAAAATGGCAATGCGGGCATTTGTCAATAAGATAGCGAACGTTGCGGGCAGCATGAGATTTCAAATCTTTGCCGCCATAGTGGCTGTCGGCCTTGTTATATCGCTTGTTCCTTCACTTATTATCTTCGGCCAGGTCAGAAACAGATACATCGGCACAAGGGCCTTGGAAATCAAAAATTACATCGGAAAGCTTTCGTCAAGGCTTGAGGACAACATTTATCTGCAAGGCGGACTCGGGAATGATTTTGATAAGGAGCTTTCTTATATCGCGGGTATCTACAACGGGCGTGTCGTTGTCGTGGATAGTGAGCTTCTGGTGCTCTATGATTCCTTTGGAATCGAGGCGGGAAAAACGCTGATTTCGGAAGAGGCGTTCAAAGCTCTTGACGGTGTTTCGTCTGTTCATCGTGATTTCGATAATAAGATAATGGAGGTTACCTGTCCCGTAAATTCGGCTGAGGATGGTCATGTAATCGGCTTTATAGTGGTAAATGCATCTATCGAGAGTTTTGTCAGCATTTCCGACAGCGTCAGAAACACTCTTATTATTATTCTTCTTATCCTGTATTTCATTCTGGTCGTTTTCGCCCTGCTTGATTCGGCTATTCTTACACGCGGGTTCAGAAAGGTTTCCGAGAGGCTTCATCACATTTCACGCGGACATTTTGATGAAACTGTTGAGGTGAAGGGTTCGCGGGAGATGAAAGGCATCATGGAGGCATTTAATGAGCTTCTCACGAGGCTGAACCAGCTTGATTCTTCAAGACAGGAGTTTGTTGCGAATGTATCACACGAGCTGAAGACCCCTCTGACATCAATGAAGATTCTCTCGGATTCACTGCTTTCTCAGGATGAAGTCGATGCCGATACCTACAGGGAATTTCTTACAGACATTTCATCGGAGGTTGACAGAGAGAATAAGATTATCAAGGATCTTCTCGATCTTGTCCGTCTTGACAGAAAGGCCGCCGAAATCAATGTTTCGCAGGTTAACATCAACGATATGCTTGAACAGATTCTTCACAGACTTGCCGGTCTTTCGGAGGAGAAGAATGTCGAGCTTATTCTTGAGAGCTTCAGGACAGTAGTTGCAGAGGTCGACGAGATCAAGCTTTCACTGGCACTGACAAATCTTATCGAGAACGGTATCAAGTATAACCGTGACGGCGGATACGTAAGAGTATCACTGAATTCAGATCACAGATATCTTTACATCAGAATTGAAGACACGGGAATAGGAATTCCCTTCGAAAAGCAGGACTATGTCTTTGACAGATTTTACCGTGTAGACAAGGCAAGATCGAGAGAGTCAGGTGGAACAGGACTCGGGCTTTCCATCACACGTCAGATAATTAATCTCCACAACGGAATGATCAAGCTCTACAGTGACGAGGGTGAAGGAGCAACCTTTACCGTCAGACTGCCGCTTGCCTACACAAAAGCGGAGACAAAGGAAAAGCAGTCAGGAGAAAGGTAACTGAAGATTTGATGAAACGAAAGGGCTTTATATGCAAAACAGCAAAGACGACACTCATTTTACTGAGTGTGTTTGTGATGCTTTGCCTCTTCGGGTGCGGCAGCCGGACTGTGGCGGAACCGAAGGAGGGGGAGGTTCTTGTCTACTATATCAATTTTGCGACTTCTGAACTTGAACCGTACGTCTATTCCCCTTTGGCAGTTGAAAAAGAGGAACGGGTAAAGGAACTCTTTGACGTGTTGAAAATGACACCGTCAGAAAAGGGATGGAGGCATGCCATCCCCTCTGAGATTATTATTGAAGAGATTACGCTTGGTAATAACGGTCTTTTGACGATAGCTTTTTCCGAAAGCTACAGCAGGCTTGAAAAGAAGAGTGAAATACTGCTGCGCGCAAGCGTTGTAAGAACATTGTGTCAGCTTGACTTTGTTGATTATGTTGAATTTGTGGTGGGAGAGCAGACGCTCATCCTGCCGAACGGCAAGCCTGCAGGGCTGATGCAGGCTGATGATTTTATTGATAACACCGGAAACAGTTCCAATTTTGTTCAGACGTCCGATATTTCCGTGTACTTCACGGATTCAACGGGAAAGCGTCTTGAGCATGCCGAATATATAATCTATAATGACGGAACCAAGAGCCTTGAACAGATGAGCATTGAGAGGATACTTGAGGGACCGCTGGAGTCCGAGTCCCGTCTCTACCCTGTAGTTAACGAAATGACGGTATTAAAGAGTGTTACAACCGTTGACAGCGTGTGCTATGTTGATTTTGGCGGTGCCTTCATGACAAGGCGCAATGAGGTTGACGATGAGGCGGCTCTTTACGCCATTGTGAATTCACTTTGTGAGATAGAAGGGGTTACGAGCGTTGTCATAAGCTTCGAAGGTGTTCCGATCGAGGCTTACGGTGAGGCAAAGGCAGGCGGAATGCTTGAACGAAACAGTGGGCTGATCCGGGGGGAAATGGCAGGAATTAATTGATAAAAAGACCTTTGGTTTGGCTGATGCCTGCGGTGATGGCGGGCATAGCGCTTGCGGATGCCCCGAATTTCTTTGTGACGGTTCTGTTTTTCATCGGAATTCTCGGGCTGAGTGTATATTTCAAGTATCTAAAAAAGCATCGCGGTAAGCGTGCTGTCATGTACGATCTGGTAATCATTCTGATACCGGTGATGATGCTTCTTGGGCGAAAAACTGCTGAAAATGCTCTTTCAAGACCGAGCATCGGATGCGAGATTGATAAGAAATCAGAAATATCATCATGTGGAACTATTTCAGACAGGTCTTTGCAGGACGGAAAGGCCGTTCTTACGGTAAGGGTCGACCGAATCGAACATCCTGAGGAAGCTTCGCGTGTTTATTATGAACAGGTAATCCTGGTCTATTCAGATGATTCTGTGGTGCAGCCTTTAGTGAAGGTCGGTGACAGGATAAACTTCAGCGCCAAGCTCTATCCGCTGAAGAAGGCGACAAATCCGGGACAGTTCGACATGCAAAGCTACTGCAGAGCAAGAAAGATTGACGGAAAGGCGTACGGTGCACTGGTTGAAGTACAAGGTTCCGGTGAAAAAGGCGGAATCGGGGCAGGTATAGGTGAGCTGCTGGCGCGGATTCGAATAAGAATCGACGAGTCACTTACGAAATACTTCTTTGAGCAGGACGCAGGTGTCCTCAGGGCAATGCTCACAGGTGACAAGAGCCTGATGGACGACGACCTGAACGAGCTGTACAGGCAGGCCGGAATCGGTCATATTCTTGCAATCTCGGGTCTTCATATCTCAATGATAGGTCTGTTTATCTTCGAATTTCTTAAAAAGCTCGGTGTTTCTCTTAAAACAGACGCTTTTGTGTCTGAGACGGCAGTTGTCCTTTACTGCATTATGACAGGAATGTCAATTTCAGCGCTCCGTGCTCTTGTGATGTTTAGCTGTGTTATGCTTTCAAGAAGTCTCGGAAAAAGCTACGATGCACTTTCGGCGATGGGGCTTGCAGGAACGGTGCTTCTCCTTATCAAGCCGCTCCAGATGTTTGAAGCGGGATTTGTGTTGTCGTTTGTTTCCGTTGTCGGCATCGCGACCTTTGAAAAACCTTCGAAGCAGATTGCTTTTTATGTCGGGGCGCGTCTTCAGGACAGATTGCTTCTATGGAACAAAAAGTTTACGGAATCTCTGGAAAAGGTGATTGCAAATCTGATTTCGGGGTTTTGTCTCTACCTTGTCATGCTTCCCGTTATCGCATGGTTCTACTTTGAGGTTTCGCCATATTCGTTTCTCATAAATCTTCTGATACTTCCGTTTATGAGTCCGCTTGTTGCAGGGGCATTTGTTTCGGCCGGTATCGGGATGGCCGCTTCTTGGCTTGGAGGACTGTTTGTACCGCTTGAAAAGGTACTTGGCATTATCAGTGTATTTGCCGGAAGCGTCCCGCACTTTATTCTTTCAGGTTACCGCAAAATTGCGGAATTTGCGGTCTCATTGCCGGGAGGTGTAATACTTACCGGCAGACCGAACTTCGTGGTGATGTTGATGTGTGTGATAAGCATTATTGCGGTTTGTCTTTTTGTAAGGAAGAAAACGAAAATGCTCGCACTTCTTCTTGTGTCACTTGTCGTTCTTGTTGTAAGGATTCCGATTTCTGACGGCGTTACATTTCTCGATGTGGGGCAGGGCGACTGTTCAATTATCAGGTCCGGCGGACGGACTGTCATGATCGACGGCGGAAGCTCGGACAATTCCTCTGTCGGAAAGTATGTTATTTCGCAATTCCTGAAATACTACGGAATTTCAAGGGTTGATTACTGCGTAGTGACGCATCCTGACAGTGATCATATGAACGGCGTCGTCGAACTTGTGAAGGGAATGGAGTGTGTTGAAAAAAACGGCGGCAAAAGGCGCAGATACAAAGGAGCGGTTATCATTGAAAACCTGATTCTGCCTGATGTTTCCGGGCTTGATGATGACTTTTCCGAATTGCTTGGTGCAGCGGGGGAGAGAAAGATTGCGATTACAAGAATTCACAGCGGGATGAAGCTTGTTACTGATGAAGACTGCGTCTTTGAATGTCTGAATCCCGACGCAGACGTTCATTATGATTCGACAAATTCAGCTTCGGTCGTGCTCCTTTTGAGATGGGGCGCAGGAACGGAAGGAGCGGGAAAAGCGGGAAAAACGGGGAAAAAGTCCGGCCTCGGGAATCGTGGCAAAGAAATAAGCGTCCTTTTTGCAGGTGATGTTGAAAACGAAGGTGAGGATGAAGTGATAAAGGCACTTAAAGGTATCAGCGCGCAAGAGGCCGACGGTAAAGGTAAGGGGTACAGACTATCAAGCGGTCGCAAGGGGCAAAGTGCTGACTGTGAAGGCGGGGACGGGAAAGCAAGAATATCTGACGGACTTTCGGAATCAGGTGTGACGGTCTATAAGGCTGCGCACCACGGTTCATCAAACGGAACAAATTCAAAGGAGCTGATAAACCTGACAAGACCTGAGACAACGATAATCTCCTGTGGAAGAAATAACAGGTACAATCATCCTCACGAGCAAACGGTTGAAAGACTTAAGGACGCCGGGAGCAGAATACTCATCACATGGGAGGAGGGGGCAATAACTCTGAACGGCGGAAACATTAAGTCATACGCAAAATGACGGATTTCGGAAATCGAGGACAGCGTTCAGGAGAGCGTGGACGGCGGTCGGGAGATCAAGGACGAATGCCGGAAAATGGCTAACCGTTGTTTTCGATAACTCTGGTTGCGATTCTCCGGAATTCTTCTTCACTTTTCTGGGAGGAGAGCATGCTGTCGATGCGCTCATCGGAATAACCGCGTGTATCCTTGAGCCTCTTACGGCGAACGTCAGGTGAAGCGGTTACATACCATATTTCGTCACAGTACCGGCCGATCCCGGCTTCAATCAGAAGGGCTGTTTCGATGAACACCATCTCGCACCCTTCAAGCCGGCTCTTTTCAATCAGTCGGAGCATCTCGGCAATGACACTCGGATGAGTGAGGTCATTCAATTTGGCCAGTTTTTCGGAATTATTGAAAACAATTGATGAGAGAGCTTTCCTGTCAATCTCGCCGTCTTCCTGAAGTATTTCTTCCCCGAAGAACGAAACGACATCATTAAAAGAGCTTCCGCCCTTTTTCATCTGTTCCCTTGCAATCTCGTCTGTGCTGATTACGCAGACATCGTGATCTTTGCAAAGCTGTTCGATTATGTAGCTTTTACCGGAACCGACACCCCCGGTGATTCCGATTACTTTCATGCTGTTTGCAGTGCGATTTGCTAAGAACTCCTCAGGGTTATCCGCATTTTGCAAAGCCACGTTCTCCTCAATACTATCCGCATTGAGAATGACTGTCTTCTCCTCATTTTCACAAAATTCGATTATTTCAGCTATTGCATCGTGATTGTTGTCAGAAAGTGTGATGCGGTCTGCACTTGCCTTTACAGCGTCAGCCGCATTTTTCATCGCAAAACCGATACCTGCCGCTTTTATCATCGGAATGTCGTTCTCCGCATCGCCGACGGCAACAGTGTCACAAACCGGGATTTTTAACAGCTCTGCAAGAATATGAAGAGCTGCTCCTTTGTCAATGCCCTTTTTTACCACTTCGAGGAATATTCTGTCAGAAAAATAGGCGTCGCATTCAGGGAAACCGCTAAGTACGAACTCGCGAAATGAGACAAGCTTTTCATATTCATGAAGCTCAGTAAGAAGAAGCTTGCAGGAGGGAGCATCATAGCCGTCAAAGTCGTCGATGATGCGTTTTTTCAGAAAACGTTTTTGGCAGTAATCATCAATCAGCGCATCGTTAAAGCGCGGGACGGTGATGACCTCAAAGTTCGTGTAGATCTGAGCGTGGATTCCGCGTCGGCAGGCTTCCCGGCCAATCGCATGAATTTCGAACGGTTCAAGCTGAGACCGGGTGGCAATTACGGTAGAGGTGTAAAGGTCGACAATAACGCAGCCGTTGAAGGCGAGAGCGTAGCATCCGGGGCGGTTGAGACCGAGCATTTTTGAAAGGGTGATTGCACTTCCTGTGGACCTTCCCGTGCTCAGGATAATCTTGTTTCCTTTGTCAAGAGCATCATGAAGAGCCTTCCGGTTTCTTTCGGAAAGAGTCTTGTCGTCACACAATAGTGTGCAGTCTATATCAATAAAAAAGGCTTTCATTATCATTTTCACGTCTCCACGGCCGTTATTATGATGAGATTGTATCAGAAATGCCGGCAAAAATAAAGAATTGACGGCTGAAACTTTACTAACGCCGGACACAAAAAATGTCTGCTTTTAAACATAGTGCCTGCGGTGATTGGTGCATCAGGACAGAGCGGACCTTTTATGATTTCATTTTTGTCGAAGTGACTGCGGTGATTGACACCGGGTGCGTGATAGTTTAAAATCATTAAGACAGATTTTCGTAAGATATGTCTGTCTCAGGGGGAAATAATCCTTACGCAAAGAATCTGAGGGGATTTAGTGCTGTGGTATTTTCAAGCTTACTTTTTGTTTTTGCGTTTTTATCAATCAATCTTTTAATATATATTGTAGTTCCGAAATGTCTCAAGAATGCCGTACTCATCGCTTTTTCGATCATTTTCTATGCGTGGAGCGGTCCGAAGTACCTCATTCTTCTTCTTTTGGTCGTTCTTGTCAGCTATCTTTGCGGAATTCTTACCGACAGGTCGTACAAGAAATCACTGGGAAAGAAAAAGAAGGATATAAAGGGCAGACCCGGTAGATTCTGGTGTGTTCTCTGCGTGGTTCTTCTTATTCTGGTCCTCGGATTTTTCAAGTACACGGGCTTCTTCATTGAAAACATTTTCATCGCACTGGGAATTGAGGGTGTGAGCACTGTTGTCAGCCTGCCGTTCACGGGTGTGAGCTTTGATGCTGCGAATATCGTTCTGCCGATCGGTATCTCGTTTTACATTTTTCAGCTTCTTTCCTATAATATTGATGTCTACAGACGTGATACAAAGGTCCAGAAGAACTATTTTAAACTTCTTCTGTATGCGGGACTGTTTCATCAGTGTATTGCGGGACCTATTGTCCGCTATGACACAATTGCTGCAGAAATTGATGACAGAAGCGTTAACGCAGAGGATATTTTCTACGGAATAAGGAGATTTGCAATCGGTCTTGCCAAAAAGGCTCTTCTCGCAAATGCCTGTGCAAAGATTGCCGACAATATTCTTCCTTCTGACATTGCGGGACTTGGTGGGACGTCAACTGCAGCACTCTGGCTGGGAATGGTCTACTACACACTTCAGATTTATCTCGACTATTCCGCTTATTCAGACATGGCGATTGGCATGGGGCGCATGATCGGATTTCACTATCTTGAGAACTTCGATTACCCCTACATTGCAAGGAGCGTTCGTGATTTCTGGAGACGCTGGCACATCTCACTTTCTACGTTCTTCAGGGACTATGTTTATATACCTCTCGGTGGCAACAGATGCAGTAAATTCAGGTGGGTCTTTAACATGCTCGTTGTCTGGCTGCTGACAGGATTCTGGCACGGTGCAAGCTGGAACTTCGTGCTGTGGGGAATTTTCTACTTCGTTCTTCTTGTGATTGAAGGACTGATTTTAAAGAAGATGAAGCTGCCGCCGGTAATTGGCAACATCTACGCGCTTTTGATTGTACTTCTCGGGTGGGTACTTTTCAGATTCGATGATTTTGAACTGCTGCAGGGTGTCATTTTCGGAATGTTCGGACAGGGTGTCGCAATTTCGTCAATAGAAGTGAAGACGTGTCTTCTTAATAACTGCTTCTTCCTTCCGGTGGCAATCGTGGCATGTACACCGCTTGCAAAAGTTGTAAGGGCGAAAATACTTGAGAGTACTGAAAAAAGTGGGAAGACGGCGATGTGGTTCAGAATTCCCGATGCAATTCTTCCGGCAGCGCTTATTGCACTTTCGACGGCAGCACTTGTAGGAAACAGCTACAATCCGTTCCTCTACTTCAGATTCTAGGGATATGAAAACACAGACGGAAAATTAGATAGTGATGTTTGCGGATTAATAATCTGACATGAGTATATGAGTAATACGGGAAAGAAAATCCGGACATAAATATATGGGTAATACGGAAAATAAAATTCGGACATAAATATATGAGTAATACGGGAATGAAAATCCCTGCAGGAATATTTTAGTAATACGGAAAAGAAAATCCGGACAGGAATATATGGATAAGAATAAGAAAGATAAACTTAACAGAGCAAAGCGATGTGCGCAGATTATCGGGATAGTCTGTTTCGTGATTGTTATGGCAGCGGGGACGGTGATTGGTGCGCTGTACTTCCTGCGCCCGCAGTTTTCGGCACAGGAGAACAGAATGCTTGAAGAGTTTCCCGAGATTACCGTCGAGAGCGTGATTGAGGGAGAGTTTTTCGAAGATCTTTCCACGTGGTACGCTGATACCTATCCATTCAGGGAAGAACTTATGAGTGTCGACAAGGCAATCGAGGAGGCCTACGGAATAAGAACGACGATGGTAATCGGCAACGGAACAAAGACCGCTGATGAAATCCCCGATATAGAAAAGGCACTTGCGGAAAAGGAGGCAAGAAAGCAGGCGGAGCAGGCGGAAGCTCGTAATATGGAGCCTGAGGTAAAGTACGAGGTCGCAGAAGCTCAGAAGGGAGACCGGAAAACAAATGAAGCACCGGACGAACCGGAAGTACCTGCAGTAATCGAAGATTCTGAGGAACCGGAAGAACCTAAGGAACCGGAGGAGCCTCAGACACAGGAGGAGATTGACAAGGGTATTCTTGAACTTGAGGAAGCAATCCGTGAGCAGATTCAGGATGGACTTTATGTGGATGGCGGAAAGGGTTTCACGCGCTATTACTTCAGCAAGAACGCCGACCGCTACATCGAGCTGGTCAGCAATGTCGCTGATAAGCTTGAAGGCGAGACAACGGTTTACAACATTCTCATTCCGAACAGCACGCCTGTATCTCAGGATAAGACCACAGTCGATGGCCTTGAGTGCAGTGATGAAGAGCTTGCCATAGCCTACTACTATGCGATGATGAGTGATAATGTTCACACAGTAGACGGCTTCAGTACACTTTTCAATCATCGTGACGAGTATCTCTACTTCAGAACCGACCACCACTGGACGCAGCTGGGCGCCTACTATGTTTACAGGGAACTCATGAAGGACAAGGGTTACATTCCTCATGACATTTCCTACTATGACGTTATTGATCAGGGACCTTTCCTTGGAACGTACTACTCGACGAGCAAGAGCAAGGAAATGAAAAACAACCCCGACAACGTTATTTCGTATGTTCCCCGCGGCACAAACGATCTGACCTACTACGACAAGAGTAAGGTCGCTCACAAGTGGAATGTTGTCTGCGACTACTCAAAGAAGGGAATCGAGACAAAGTACTGGTGCTACATCGGAAGTGATCAGCCGTATGCTGAGATCGAAAATCCGCAGATAACAAACGGAAGCAGCGTGGTCCTTGTAAAGGAGTCCTTTGGCAACTGTTTTGCGCCGTTCCTTGTCGATCACTACCAGCATGTCTACATCGTTGACTACAGGTACTACTACGGTGACATCTTGAAGCTCGTGGAAGAGAAGAAGCCCGACGATCTTATCATTTTAAATAACATCTCGATTATCAGTGCAGATAAGATAATGAACTGGCTTATAAAGGGCTTTGACGGTGAATAGTCGTTTCGCTTGATTAATGTGCGAGAACCCGATAATGATTTCGGCAACGTGACGAAATGTATCTCGGTCACGGTATTGTCAATTTCTCCTTGCATTTTTGTAAAAAGATGATAAACTATTAGCGTTGTGGAACGGTATCGAAGTGGTCATAACGGCCCTGACTCGAAATCAGGTAGTCCTCACGGGCTCGTGGGTTCGAATCCCACCCGTTCCGTAAAGCCGCAAAGCCTTGAAAACACTGGGCTTGCGGCTTTTTCTTTCTTCTGAATGAATCTCAAATCACCTTGATTTTACCCGATTTTCTTGATAATTCTTGCTTATTTTCGCCTAATCTTTTCCTAGTCAAAGCTAGTCAAAAAGTCAGTGTTTATGCGGCTTTCAGCGATTCTGCAAAATGCTTGTTATATTTCTTTGTCGTCAGAATTGTCGTCAAAAGCCTGGATTTTTGCGGTTAAAGTTACAACTATATCGCAAAAATGCCAAGCCTGGCAAAATCATCTCGCCGCCAACACTGTGATTTTGACGCATTTTCGAAATGCTGATGCAAAACTGTTCTGTCACACCAATTGACCAATACGACAAAATGTAAAAAATAACAAAAGATATGTAATATATAGTTGACAAAAAGCGTACGGTGTATTATTATACACTACAGAAAGCAGTTCGAAGTGCTGCTAATAAAACAGTATAAGGCGTTGCCGGAAATGGAGAAAATTATTATGACATCAGGAGTAAAGGCATTATCAAAGAAAAGTAAGCTTGGCGTTCTTGCGGTAGTACTGGCAGTGGTTCTGCTGGCATCTGCAATCTGTCTCGGAACACTTTCGGGAGAGTATGTCAACTTAAGACAGATGATTGTAGCTGAAGACGGACAATGCGCCGTTCTTCCGGTTACAGCGGAACTTGAGGTAGAAAAGGAAGGCAGGTATGTTTTCGATGGAGGCTGGTCGACAGACAAAGACGGCTTTATTACAGGGCTATACGTGACGGCTTCGGACGGAAGCGAACCTTTTGCTATGACGGCCGACAGCTGTGATTTCAGATCGGAGAGGATAGAGCTTCCTGCCGGTATCTGCACTGTAACGTTGGAGTTCCTTACGAATGCACTTCAGGCGGAAGAATTCTGCCGGGTGCACAATCTTCCCGAAGTATCTTCAATTAGTGACTATACGTTTGCTAAAGACGGAACCTGGACTGTTGACTACGAAGTCGGTATTACCGTAAATCCTGTTGCGCCTTATGCCCTCGGGCTCATTTTCGGAGGTATCATCGGATGTATAATTGCAGCTATTGTATTGTTTATCACAAGGAATGGTGAATCCGCGAAATGTGAGTTTGATGAGCGTCAGGAAGCAATTCGCGGAACCGGCTACAAATACGGCTTTGTCACTCTTGTTTCTTATATGGTGCTTTGGATGATTTTCGATCTGTTTGAAGTGGAATTACCGTTTACAAGAGTAATCGGAAGCTTCATCGGAATCATAATCGCTTTCGCCGTTGCAATTACGTATTGGATTATTAATGATGCCTACTTCTCGTTAAATGACAATAAACCGCGTCTGATGATTGCTTTTTCGTTAATATCCGTTGCAAATATCATTATAGGTGTTATTAATGCAATTGAAGGAAGATGTGTTGAGAACGGAAAGCTTACTATAGGCTCGCTTAACATTATCTGCAGCATTTTGCTTCTCTATGTTTTTGTTGTGATTCTTATCAGACAGAGACTTGCCGCGAAGGAGGACTGAATATGAAAAATCTGAATCTGAAGGCGGCAAGGGCCGCAAAGGATATGTCACAGGACGATCTTGCCAGGGCTTGTAATGTTTCGCGGCAGACAATCAATGCAATCGAGAAAGGTGATTATAATCCTACGATAAAATTATGTAGAACTATATGCAGGGTTCTCGGGAAGACTCTCGACGAACTTTTCTGGGAGGATGATCAACTACCCCCTACACTTTAAGTCATGCGAATCTGCGAAATGTGAGTTTGATGAGCGTCAGGAAGCAATTCGCGGAACCGGCTGCAAATACGGCTTTGTCACTCTTGTTTCTTATATGGTGCTTTGGATGGTTTTCGATCTGTTTGAAGTGGAATTGCCGTTATTGTCATTAGCGCCATTGGTGTATTCCTTTTGTAACAGGCTATGCTTTACAACCGTAGACTGAGATAAAGACGGCTGACGGGTTTTGTAATACTATTGTAACATACAATGTTTTACAATAGGAGAAAATGAGAGTATAATGTAAGCAAAGTGCGGACAGTTTGACTCGATGTCACTGTCGTGTTAAGGAGGTAATTATGTTTCGTGGATTAAAGAGTGTTCTGGCGGTTATGCTTGTTTTGGCAATGGTGTTTACACTTTGCCCGCAAAATGCTTTGGCAAAGAA
>JAZLIL010000116.1:0-7144 GCA_045617405.1 Lachnospiraceae bacterium
CTGAGGAGTATTTCCGCAATGGAATCCCATAAATGTATCGGTAAGTTCGTAATTGAACTTGCCCTTAATATCAGCATCGTAAATGTACTGAGGAACTGAATTGTTAATGTCAAGGAGTGTAACAGCGTCGTAAGAGATGCAGCTTCCGATGTACTCTGAAAGAGCACCGTAGATATCAACCTCACAGGAAACAGGAATTCCCTTTGATGCGAGACGGCTGTTTACGTAGCAAGGCTCAAAACCAAACTGTGAAGGGAATGCAGGCCAGCACTTGTCAGCGAAAGCAACGTACTTGCGTGCACCCTTGTGGTTCTCAGCCCAGTCAAGTAATGTAAGCTCGAACTGTGCCATACGTGCATTGAGGTCGGGATAGTACTTTCCTTCACCCATTTCAGCGGCCATTTCATCGCAGATTGCGGGGATTCTGGGATCGTTAGCATGCTCCTTATAGGAAACAAGGAGATCAAGCTCAGAGTTCTCTTCAATTTCAACGCCAAGCTCATAGAGTCCCTTGATGGGAGCGTTGCAAGCGAAGAAATCCTGAGGTCTCGGACCAAAGGTGATAATCTTGAGATTCGAAACACCGACGATTGCACGTGCAATCGGAACGAAGTCAGCAATCATCTTAGCGATGTCGTCAGCGGTGCCGACGGGATACTCGGGAATGTAGCCCTTGAGGTGTCTCATGCCAAGGTTGTAGGAGCAGTTAAGCATACCGCAGTACGCATCACCACGTCCGTTAATCATGTCGCCGTCTCCCTCTGCAGCAGCAACAAACATGCAGGGGCCGTCAAAATTCTTAGCGATAAGTGTTTCGGGTGTTTCGGGACCGAAGTTGCCGAGAAATACAACAAGTGCGTTGCACTCAGCCTTATTAACGTCTTCGACAGCCCTTAACATGTCTTTCTCGTTCTCAACAGTAACGGGGCACTCATAGAGATCACCCTTGAAAGCAGCCTTGATGGCAGATCTTCTCTTCTCGGACAAAGCGATAGGGAAGCAGTCGCGGCTTACAGCAACAATGCCGAGCTTAATTTCGGGAATGTTAATCATAGCTATCCTCCTCTTTATTCGGTAATTTATACCTGGATGCTTTTACGATAACAGAAGATTGAAGTAAAGTAAACTGAGAAATAGTTACAATATGTTTAAAATCTTTGCAAAGTGTGTACAAAATTTTTGACATCAAAATCATCCCATATCATGTAAAAAAATTGGTTTGATTTCTTTTATCATTATAATTAAACTTGACCTGGATAGTTGTCTGAAGAGACAAATCATAATGTGAGGTTATATTACAGGAGGAGAAGTTTATGTTTATCGGCGTTGATCTTGGAACATCGGCTGTAAAGCTGTTACTTATGGACTCTGAAGGAAATGTTAAGAAAATCACCTCAAAGGAGTACCCTGTTTTTTATCCCTTCCCGGGCTGGAGTGAGCAGAACCCCGCTGATTGGTGGAAGGCTGTTACCGAGGGAATCATTGAGCTGACTGAAGGCTTTGACAGAAGCGCAGTCAGGGGCATCAGCTTTGGAGGTCAGATGCACGGACTCGTTGCACTTGATTCAAATGATAATGTTATCAGACCTGCAATCCTCTGGAATGACGGAAGGACTTCAAAGGAAACGGATTGGCTCAACAATGAAATCGGCAGGAGCAGACTTTCAAAGCTCACCGGAAACATTGCATTTGCAGGATTTACAGCACCGAAGCTTCTATGGATGAAGGCAAATGAGCCCGAGAACTACAAAAAGATTTCAAAGATTATGCTTCCGAAGGATTACATAGCCTACATGATGACAGGCGTTCATTCATGTGACTATTCGGATGCTTCGGGAATGCTTCTCCTTGATGTTGAGCACAAGTGCTGGTCAAAAGAGATGTGTGAGATTTGCGGTGTTGATGAGGCATGGCTTCCCAAGCTCTTTGAGAGCAGTGAGATTACAGGAAAGTTGAAGACCGATGTTGCCAAAGTGCTTATGCTTTCAGAAGACGTTATTGTTGCCGCGGGAGCAGGTGACAATGCTGCGGCAGCTGTCGGAACAGGATGTGTCGGAGCAGGAAAGTGCAACATCTCACTCGGAACAAGCGGAACAGTATTTATTACAAACGACTGCTTCAGAGTGGATTCGAAAAATGCTCTTCATTCCTTTGCACATGCTGACGGAAGCTATCACCTGATGGGCTGCATGCTTTCCGCTGCATCATGCAACAACTGGTGGATGAAGGATATCCTCGGAACAACCGATTTTGCGGGAGAACAGAAGGCTATCGAAAAGAGAGCTGACGAAGGAAAGCTCGGAGAGAACAGAGTGTTCTTCCTTCCCTACCTGTCAGGAGAGCGTTCACCTCATAACGATCCCTTCGCAAGGGGGGCATTTATCGGAATGGCTCCGGATACAGACAGGGCAGACATGCTTCAGGCAGTTTTTGAGGGAGTTGCATTCGGACTTCGTGATTCACTTGAGGTTGCAAAGAGTCAGGGTATCGTACTTGAAAAGGCAACCGTCTGCGGAGGCGGCGGAAAGAGTCCTCTGTGGAGACGAATCCTTGCCGACGTTCTTAATATGAAGCTTGAGACGGTTGAAATTGAGGAAGGTCCCGCTTACGGCGGCGCAATTCTGGCTGCTGTAGCCGCAGGATGTTTTGAGAGCGTCGAAGCTGCTGCGAAGAAGGTTGTTAAAGTCAGCTCCGTTACGGAACCGGATACGGCGGAGGCAGCAAAGTATGAAGAGGCTTATAAGAAGTTTGTAGCTATTTACCCTGCATTAAAGAGTACCTATGCAATGCTTGCAAACGGACAGTAAGATTTCGGGGGATTATATGAGAGAAAAGAACAAAAAGGCATTTATCCTTGCTTTTGTATTTGCGGTTTTGTTCGCACTGTTTACGGTGTCACTAAAGATCGTAGATGTGAGGGTCGCGGGAGAAGACGGTCAGGCAGTGGGATTTGCAATGGTTAACGAAGCATTTCACACCCTCACCGGGGTAAACATGATCTGGTATAACATTACAGATTTCTTCCTCTGGCTTTCCTTTGCGGTGTGCATTCTCTTTGCGGTTATCGGTGTTGTCGAGCTTGTAAAGAGAAGGAGTATTGATGAGGTGGATAAGGAGATTGTCTGTCTTGGAATTCTCTATGCTCTCTGTGCCGGTATTTATGCGCTGTTTGAAAAGGTAATCATCAATTACAGACCTGTTATTATTGATGGAGAGCTTGAGGCTTCCTATCCGTCAACGCACACGTTTCTGACGCTTGTCATCATTATTTCGGCGGCAATGGCGGCAGGTTCACTCATTCACAGCAAGGCGGTCGTGATTCTTATCAGATGCGTCGCGGCACTTATTAGCGTGCTTGCGGTGTTCGGACGCGCGGTGTGCGGCGTACACTGGTTTACGGACATTGTCGGCGCACTTCTTCTGAGTGCATTTTTGCTGACTCTCTATTATGCAGTAACGGCAAAGGACAAGAAACGCAGAGAAACAAGAAGTGAGCTTCACTTTTAGGATAACAGGCGGGAATCCCCGGTAATTCAATTACTGATGCAGTTTACTTTTTGATGACTTGTATAAAAGACCGTGATATGATAAAATCCTCCTGTATTCTCTGATTGAGGGGTTCGGGAGGATTTTTCGTGTTTAAGAAGTATGTCTACATTTTTCTGATTTCCATGGTGCCGCTTATTGAATTAAGAGGGGCAATCCCGGTTTCACAGGCTCTTTCGCTTCCGGTGGCAGAGTCGTTTATTGTCTGTATGATAGGAAACATGCTTCCGGTTCCCGTAATCTATCTCTTTGCAAGAAAGTTCCTTGAGTGGGGGCAGGATAAGAAATACATCGGAAAAGTATGCATATTCTTCCTAGAAAAGGGAAACAAAGCCGGTAAGAAGCTTGAGGCGAAAGCCGGAAAAGGACTTTTTTTCGCCCTTCTGATTTTTGTCGGAATCCCGCTCCCGGGAACAGGCGCCTGGACAGGAACTCTTGCTGCGAGCGTCCTTGATATGGATTTCAAATCGACGGTTCTTGCAGTAACACTGGGGGTACTTCTTGCCGGAATCATAATGATGACAATAAGCTTTTTGGGATTTTCACTGATATAGGAAATGCCTACGGCATTTATCCGGAAATGGAGGCAGACATGGCAATGCAGTTTAACATTACATCGGATTTTGACGGGTCCCTTCCAGATACGCTCATTGAGCTGCTGGATGCATTAAACTATGCATTCGGTGTCGAAGGGTTTGAACAGGTATCAAGAGATGCCGTAACCGATTGGAGAAACAGGGATTTCAAGGACCTTATCAGGTCACTCCTTCCCGAGGGTACCGATCCGAAGAGTGTTGAGCGTGTTTGTTTCAGGTTTGCCGATTACATGAGCAGAAAGGGTTGACTTAACGGCATACCATGACTATTATTATATAGTAGATGCAGCAAGGGTGTCGCATGAAGAGGTGCGATGCCCTTGTTTTTAAAAAGAGTATGTTTTTTTGAGGCAGTATTGCGAAACAGTAATTTCTCTGATATAATGTACATTATTTTTACGTGGTAAAGCGAAAAAGCATTGAAGAGTATTTATGAAACATCTGAAGCAGGTAGAGTATGCTGAATTTGAAGAATTTCATTCTTGTGTGTGGTCACTACGGCTGCGGAAAAACTAATTTTGCCATGAATCTGGCTCTTGATTTCAAGAACACCGGTGAAGAGGTTACACTTGTTGACATGGATCTTGTCAATCCGTATTTCCGCTGTTCGGATTACAGAGACTTTCTTGATGAAAGCGGTATTGAACTGATTGCTCCGACATACGGAGGGACAAATCTCGATCTTCCAAGCCTTCCTGCAAATGTCAATGCGATGTTTTTAAAGAAAGGAAGAGTGATTGTCGATGTCGGAGGTGACGATGTCGGTGCAACTGTACTCGGACGCTTCAGGGACAGGCTTTCGGAAATCGACTATGACTGTCTTTACCTTGTAAACATGTACAGAAACCTGACACAGACGCCGGAGGATGCACTTCAGGTGCTTCACGAGATTGAAAATGTCTCCACAGTCAGAGCAACACACGTAGTTAACAACTCGCATCTGAAAAACGAGACAACGGTTGACAGAATTCTTGCATCTGCAGATTTTGCAAAAGAGACGGCGAAGATGGCGGGAGTTGATGTGGCTGCAACCACAGTCCCGAAAGAACTGCTTGAAAAACAGAAAAATCTCGCAGAGTTTACTAAGAAATCGGGAGAACTTTATCCTGTTTCGATTCTTGTTAAGACGAATTGGGAATAGAACGGTAAATATGCCCGTGGGGCTTTTTATATGCGAGGCGGATGCTTCGGATACTAATCGAAAGGAGATGAGCAGATGGCAAAAATAACTATCAATGAGTTATTGTGCAAAGGCTGTGAAATGTGTGTTAATGCCTGCCCAAAGGGACTTCTGGCGCTTTCAAAGACCAAGATTAACGCCAAGGGCTATCATCCCGCCGAGATGACAGACCAGTCGAAGTGTACAGGCTGCAAGTCGTGCGCAACAATGTGCCCGGATATTGCAATTACGATTGAAAAGTAAGCTGTTCACGGAAAATACTTTCGGGTGTTTCAATGATCAGAAAGAATGCTAAATCTATTCCAGGAGGATCTTCGCATGTCAGAAAAAGTTTTGATGAAGGGTAACGAAGCACTTGCTGAAGCTGCTATTCAGGCAGGCTGTCGTCATTTCTTCGGATATCCTATCACACCTCAGACAGAATTGTCTGCGTATATGTCGAAAAGAATGCCTAAGGTCGGCGGTCTCTTCTTACAGGCAGAGTCCGAGATTGCGGCTATCAATATGGTCCTTGGCGCTGCCAGCACAGGTGTTCGCGCCATGACCTCTTCAAGTTCACCGGGAATCAGCCTTAAGACAGAGGGTATCTCTTACCTTGCAGGCTGCGATGTTCCCTGTGTTATCATCAATGTTCAGCGTGGCGGTCCCGGACTCGGCGGCATCCAGCCTTCACAGGCAGATTACTGGCAGGCAACAAAGGCCACAGGACATGGTGATTTCCAGATTCTTGTCTATGCTCCTTCTACCATTCAGGAGATGGTGGATCTCATCAGCGATGCTTTTGAGACTGCTGAGAAGTACCGCATGCCCGCCATGATTCTTTCAGACGGTATGCTTGGACAGATGATGGAGCCCGTTTCAATTTCGATGGACGTTCCGGAAGCTCCCGATTTTGCCGACCGGAAGCCTTGGGCAACAAACGGACACAAGAATAAGAGACCTCATAACATTGTTAATTCGCTTTACATAGACCCTCCCGTACTGGAGGATCTCATCCACGAGCGTTTTGAAAGATATGCAAAGGCTCAGGAGAATGAGGCAAGAGCCGAAGAGTACATGTGTGATGATGCAGATATCATCGTTGTGGCTTACGGTGCATCGGCACGTGTCAGCAGAAGTGCTGTCATGGCTGCAAGAGAGCAGGGTATCAAGGCCGGACTTCTTCGTCCGATTACACTTTGGCCTTATCCTTCGAAGTCAATCGAAAAGTATGTTGACACGGTAAAGAGCTTCCTCGCTGTAGAGATGAGCATGGGTCAGATGGTAGATGATGTAAAGCTCTGCGTAAACGGCAGAAAGCCTGTTGAGTTTTACGGACGTACAGGCGGCATTATCCCCACACCTGCCGAGGTACTTGGCGAGATTAAGCGTATTGCCGGAAAGGAGGCGTAATCATGGAAGTTGTATTTCAGAAACCTCATGCTTTAACAGATGTTCCGTTCCATTACTGCCCCGGATGTACTCATGGTATTGTTCACCGTCTTGTTGCGGAAGTACTTGATGAACTCGGTGTTGAAGGCAATGCAATCGGTGTTGCCAGCGTAGGCTGTTCTGTTTTTGCATATAACTATTTTAACTGCGACATGATCCAGGCACCTCACGGACGTGCTCAGGCAGTTGCTACAGGCGCAAAGCGCGCAAGACCCGACAGCGTGGTATTCACCTATCAGGGCGACGGCGATCTTGCCGCCATCGGAACATGTGAGACTGTTCACGCCGCTACCCGTGGTGAGAACATCACAGTAATCTTTATCAACAATGCTATCTACGGAATGACAGGCGGCCAGATGGCCCCCACATCGCTTCCCGGACAGGTGACGCA
>JAZLIL010000117.1:0-4456 GCA_045617405.1 Lachnospiraceae bacterium
GCTATCGGTGCAACATTTTTGTCGTAGCGATAAACAATGAGCCACTGCAGCTTTTCGTTCAGATCCTTCGGGTCGGCAAGGTCGAGTTCTTTTTCGGCAACAAGTCTGTAGAGCATTTTATGTGCTTCATCTCGCGGAAGCTTCCACATTGTCATAAGTTGTTCTTTTGTGATGTAATCAGCCATAATGATATACCCCCCATCATTACCTATATCGGCATTTTCGCTTGATATATTACTGCGTCTCTGATAAAATGAAACAAGATAATCAGATTTATTGAAGACGGTATTCGGATTTGCGGAGGCGTGTATATGGCATCTTTGATGGATTTGCTTTTTGAAGACAAAGACAGCAGAATGTCCGGTGACCGGGATGATTCGTCCCGCAAGCTTTTGATATCTGAAAGTCAGCAGATGACACAGGCGGACGAGACTGCAGGGAAGATGGCCCCCGATGCAGAGGAAAAGAGGGATATGACTATTCCTGACGCAAAGACGGAGAAAAAAGACACATCAGGTGAGTCTGAAAGTGAAGAAATGATTCCCGATGAGAAAGGGGCTGACGCTAAAGACAGAAATCCCGATGAGACTAGCAGTACTGATGAAGTCGGGGAAAAGGTTCAGGATGTAGTAGAAGACGACGATCTTCTTCCCGGAAGCGAGTTAATGAAAGAGAGCGAGAAGGAAGGCAGCTTTTCAGTTTTCTCGGTCAATTCCGCGAAACAGGAGAAGGACGGCGATGTGCCGATAAAGCTGAACAGAAATGTAAAGTTTGATGATGCGCAGATTGATGAAAAGGTGCTTGAAAAAGGCCTTACCGAAAAGGTGAATCTTTTGCTTCAGACACGTGAGTCTGCCGGCAAGGATTATGATATGAACCGGGACATCGAAAAGGAAACGGATACGACTAAGAAGGAGACCCCCGTTGTAAAGAAGCTTGTCAGGGATTCGATGCAGCCTGTTGAAGAAGTGGCTTCCGAAAGTCTTTCAAAGGGAGAAAGCAAGAGCGTAAGAGACATGCAGAGGATAGCGAAGGAACTTGATGAGACGCTAAATGATGTCATTGTCGAGAAAATCCAGCGTCAGCATGATGAGGATGGCAAAAGGGATGAAACCAAGGTGGAAGATTCGGATAACATTAATCCCTACTATCGGCTAAAAGAGAACAGACTGCCGGGCAACATCTCGGAGGTTCTTGACAGGGAGGAAACGCACACCAACGAAAATACGATGAGACTTGCGGTTGATTTTAAGATTAAGACTGATGTACAGTCGTTGGCAGACAGCGTTTAGCAGCAGGGTTTTTGCACGGGTTAGAGCCTTGCAGATAAGAAGGAGAGCTCAATGAAAAGACTTGCGGCCGCAGGCGCTTCAAAGCTTCACAATTATTTGAAACAGTACTATGATGACAGCCTCTATAGCGAATTTGAAAAAAGTCTGATGCTTATGGCAACAAAGGACGAAGTCGGCGATTTTCCGGATTTCTCGGGTGATGATATTTCATCAAGAAGGATAAGGCGTATATTCGGACTGCTTGGCGGCAATGAAGTGGCAAGGACTGCTTTGGAACTTAGTGTTCTTTCGTATCTTGAACCATCGGTTCTCGAACTGTTCGGAAGACTTTCATATGGTGGGAAATCCGGGGCGACACTTGAACTTGCGACAAAACTCACTTCAGTCGACGGTGGTTCTGGAAGCCTTGTGACTGATACATCCGAGGCATTTGGGAGACTGTCGCTTATTCTGATGTTTGAAGAAACCGAAAAGGATCCCATGTTCCTTCCGATGAGCTTTGATCTCAGACTTGCATCGTGGCTTAACGGAAGCAGCAGAATCGATGACGAACTCGAAAAAATCGCAAAGAGTGTTGACTGCAGGGGCGTAAAGCCCGATATTTTTGCGTTTGAAGAGGAGACCTTTGATTTCGCTAAGCGCGTTACCAAGCTTGCATCGGCCGTAAATTCCACCGACAGAGCCGAGAATCTTGAGGGAATCACGGTTCTTGTGAGCGGAGAAAAGGACAGCGGACGTTTCAGTGCCGTAAGGTGCGCGGCATATGAAATGAATGCGAAGCTGATAAAGGCCGATTATGATGATATCGTCAGAACGAAGAGGCCTGCGAGAATTATTAAAAAGCTCGTCAGAGAGTGCATCCTCGAAGACGCACTTCTTTGTATTCACGGACTTAAGAAAGACAGGGAAAAGACATCGGACACGGTGAAGGTTATCCTCGAAGAGGTCATGAAGGATTACGATATTTTCCTCGCAAGACCGCTGTTTCTTGTTCTTGCGCCTGACGTTAAGGTCATACCGTTTGTTAACGGTAAATATATTCTTCATTCTATAAGAAAATGTTTGCCGGGCGACAGCGTAAAAATGTGGGAGGGCTTCCTTAAGGATCTTGCTGAAGAGGACAGAAGCCTTATCAATGTTTACGAGCTTGCTTCGAAGATGGTACTCACTGCAGGACAAATAAGGAAGATCGTTCATTCATTAAAGACAAGGATTCTTTCGGAACCCGAAGGCTTCAGGCCTGATAACAGGCTGATTTACAGGATTTGCTACGAGGTTCTTGATGACGGCCGGTACGAGAATATTAAGCGCGTCACATCAAAATACACGCTTGATGACATAAAGATTGACGAGACAAACAGGCGCATATTAAGGGACATCTGCAACATGGTTATTTACCGTGAACAGGTCTTTGATTCCTGGAACATCAGAAAGAAATACGCCTACGGAAGATGCATCTCCGCTATGTTTGCGGGACCGCCCGGAACCGGAAAGACAATGGCTGTACATGCAATTGCAAACGAACTTGGCCTTGAACTCTATAAGGTTGATTTGTCCCAGCTTGTTGACAAGTATATCGGTGAAACGGAAAAGCGTCTCGAGGAAGTCTTTACAAGGGCAGAGAAGAGCAACATGATTCTTTTCTTTGATGAGGCAGACGCCGTTATGGGTAAACGAAGCGAAACGACGGATGCAAAGGATAAGTACGCAAACACGGAAATTGCCTACATTCTTCAGAGAATCGAAGAGTACGACGGGATTGTCATCATGGCGACAAACTACGTTCAGAATGTAGATACGGCATTTATGAGAAGAATCCGGTATATTGTCAACTTTGAGATGCCGGATAAGAAAATCAGAAAAGAAATATGGCAGACCACATTTGCAAAAGAGGTTCCTGTCGGTGATATTGATTTTGATTATCTTGCGGAAACATTTGAGCTTTCGGGAGGCGAGATTAAGAATATTATTCTTAACGCCGTGTTCTACGCTGCCGCTGAGAACTCAAAGGTGAGCATGCCGCACATCCTTCGTGCAATCTACAGGGAAAAGACAAAGGACAAGAAGGTCGCATTTACGGAGGACTTTGGTGCCTATTCCTATTTGAAGTTCTGAAATCATAAATGAGTATTGAAAGCGGACAGCGCGGGTGTTATCATTAAGAGACATGAGCTTTTCCGGAAAACTCGTATTTAGGGAACAGTAATTATATAGTGGATTAAATGCTTTGTGTACGGTACAAAGACATTCAGCCTTTAGTAGGAATTGGGGTACGAAAAATGGTTGAAAAGAAACTGGTTATGGACGTTTCTGTTATTGGACACGATCCTGCGGAAATTACTATATGCAACGAGATAAAAAGAAGACTTGAGAGCAACCTTGGGCAGAAGGATATTGTTGCGACAGTCTACAGCGTGGAACCGCTTGATGAGAAGGCGTATGATCTTTTGGCAAATGAAAAGCTTGAAAGAATGGCAAAGGAACTGGCAGATGTCCGGACCGAGCTTGTTTTTTACAGGAATGCTTTTGAAAAGGTTTCCGAGATAATCGAAGCACTTTCCCGCAATCTGGCAAGGCTTTCAGATAGGAAATAGAGCATTTCACTAAGACTCCGCCTGAAAGAAAGTGAGGACAGGAAAGATTGTCGGATGCTCATAAGCGGCAAAGGCTTTGACTGAAGGAAAAAAGATTGGCAGGCAGAAGATTTGCTGTGAGTTTTCTGAATCAGAAGAGGATTATTCGTTATATGAATAGCAAAAGAGTAGTAGTGGGGCTGTCCGGAGGAGTAGATTCTTCCGTTGCGGCCCTTATTTTAAAAGATGCGGGATATGAAGTCATCGGAATGACCATGAAAACATGGAGCGATGTCGACAACGATACCTTTGGGGCTATCGTCGGCGATGCTGAAAAGGTCGCAGGGCAGATTGGAATCGAGTATGAAACGGTTGACGTTTGCAAAGGGTTTTACAGGCATGTAGTCGATGAGTTTGCTAAGTGCTATTTCAGCGGGGTGACACCGAATCCATGCATTCTGTGCAACAATACGGTAAAGTGGGTGTCACTTTTGCAATTTGCCGACGAGGTGGGTGCAGATTACGTGGCGACGGGGCATTATGCGTCGGTAATCAGAAGCGCTGCCGGAAGGTGGGCGCTTAAGCGTGCAA
>JAZLIL010000118.1:0-4193 GCA_045617405.1 Lachnospiraceae bacterium
AGCATCCATTCTGAGAACTCTTGCCTTTGGAAAAATCCTGAGGATCTGCTCCTCCACCTTCTGTGTCCCGAGTCCGAACGCACCGATGGCTTTTGACCGGCATGACGGACAGACATCAAATGAAGGCATTTCATATCCGCAGTAATGACACATGAGCCTGCCGTCCGCATGCTTTGTAAGAGAGACATCGCAGTGAGGACACTTCACGACGTAGCCGCAACTCCGACAGGATATGAACCCCGCATAACCTCTTCTGTTGATGAAAAGCATCGTCTGCTGACCGCTTTCAAGCCTGTCAGCAATCTTTTCCCGAAGCTTTGCTGAAAAGATTGATCTGTTTCCTGCCTTCAATTCTTCACGCATATCGACGCACATAATTTCCGGCTTTTTTGCTCTTCCCGCACGCTCGCGCATCTCGAAATATCCGTACTCACCCTGCTTTGCACGCGTAAAGGATTCAACAGACGGAGTCGCGGAACCGAGTATAACTCCAGCTTTACATATCTTTCCGCGTTCAATCGCCATCTGACGGGCGTCATAGTGGGGTATTCCCTCATTCCGATAGCTGTCCTCATGTTCCTCATCAATGATTATCAGCTTCAGTCTGTCAAAAGGTGTAAAGAGTGCTGAACGCGGTCCGATCATGCAAACCAGTTCTCCCCTCTTCGCCCTTTGGCTCTGATCGTATCTTTCTCCCGCCGACATCTTCGAGTTCAGGAAAGAGACCCTGTCTCCGAACCTCGCTATAAACCTCATCACCGTCTGGTAAGTAAGAGAAATTTCGGGAATCAGCATAATACACTGTCCGCCCGAAGCTGCAACATGCTCAATTATCTCGAGATATACCTCGGTCTTCCCGCTTCCTGTCACGCCGTGAAGAAGATAGGTACCATAGATACCGTTATCAAGGTCACGGCATACTGCCTCAGAAACAGACCTTTGAACGTCGTTCAGTGCTGCCCTTGCATACCTGTTCGTCTCGCTTCTGATAAACGCCGCCGGATCCCTGAAAATCTGCTTTTCAACAATCTCAATGATGCCCGACTTTTCAAGGGCCCGCAGTGTTGAAGAAGAAATACCCAGTTTAGAAACGACAAGATCATAGTCAAGCGTGTCACAGTCAAGCAGCTCTTCAAGAACCCTCACCTTAGCCACATGATTCTTCCATCCTGCCTGCACAAGTGCATCCGCAACCGTATCGCGATCGACAATTCTTCTTATTGTCCTGTACTGCTTTTCCTTTACTACCGCCTTTACAGGGAGAACAGTCTTGAGACAGTCGTTCATTGTAGCTCCTGAAAGCTCCTTCATCCTGCTTGCTAGAAGGATCATATCGTGCTCAATAACTGTCCCCTTTTCCGACATTTCAAGGATAGGTTTAACCCTGCTTTCATCAAAGCCCGCCTCTTCGCTTATTTCGAGGATATATCCCGTAGTCCGCCTGTTTCCCTTGCCGAACGGAACAACTACATTAGCACCTACGCATGCCGCCGATGAAAGTCTTTCAGGTATGCTGTAGGTGTATGTCCTGTCAAGCTTTTCAAGTGATATGTCTACGATAACACGTGCAAACATCATTTCTCCCGTTCAGAAGCGCTCATTCCTCCGGCATAAAGCGTTCCCGCAATGCCTTACTGATTTCCTCAAGCTTCATACTCCTCGAACCTTTGATCATCACTGCGTCGCCGGTTTCAAGATAATCAAGAAGCCCGCGTATCGCGCTTTCATTGTCCTCAAACCAAAAAACCGGCGAAACGCCCGAAGCCTTTAGGCCTTCCGCAAGCTCCACCGCCTCCGGACCTATAACAAATGCCGCATTCAAAGAGTATTCTCCAAGCTTCTTTCCGGTGTCAAAGTGGATTTTCTTCGAAAACTCCCCAAGCTCCTTCATGTCAGCCAGAACAGCGATATGGCGTTTCGCCTTAATTGAGGAGAGCACCTCTGCCGCACTTTGCATCGAATCGGGACTTGCATTGTATGTGTCATCAAGAAGACTGATGCCGCCGAACTCTTCAACAGTTCCTCTCATTGCCACCGGCTTATATTCAAAGAGCGCCTTTGCGGCAGCTTTCGCATCAACGCCGAATTCAAGTGCCACTGCAATGGCTGCGCAGGCATTTCTGACATTATGAAGTCCGGGTGCCTGAAGCTTCATCGGAAGCTCCCTGCCCGCATATCGGAGTGTAAAAGTCGATTCCAAAAGACCTGTTTCAACATTGACCGCCCTGAATTCACACTCCTCCGATTCACCGAATCTGACAATAGAAGCATTCTCAAGCACACCCTTTATCATGGTGTCTTCCTTTGCAGCCTCGCTAAGAGCGGCAAGCATCGGATCGTCACCGTTTATGAAAAGCTTCGCTCCCTTCTTCAGTTTTGAAGCAATTGCCAGCTTTTCATGCCTTATTCCCTCGCGGCTCCCAATCTGGCCGATGTGGCTTACTCCGATATTTGTAATTACCGCGCAGTCAGGCAGTGCCACCGAAACAAGCCTGTCCATCTCTCCTTTAAGACTCATTCCCATTTCAATGACTGCTGCCTCGATTGAATCGGAAAGCTTCAAAATCATCTGAGGAAGTCCAACCTGCGAATTCATATTGCCTTCCGTCCTGAAGGTCTTCTTTCCGGCCGAAAGTGCCGTCGCAACCATTTCCTTTGTCGTTGTCTTTCCTACACTTCCCGTTATTCCGATGACGGGAACACTTATCGTCCTTCGGTAATCGGCCGCAAGTGCCTGAAGTGCACGTGTTGAATCATCAACAAGAATAAAAGTCATGCCCTCCGGAAGATGATCCTCCTTCATCGTAAAGCTGACACGACATCCGCTTTCAAAAACCGCCCGCAAAAAATCGTGACCATCCACTCTTTCACCCGGAATCGGCACAAAAAGGCAGCCGGGTGCTGCCTTTCTTGAATCTGTCGAAATACTGCGGCAAACTGCATTCTCATCACATGCCCCGATAAGTTTTCCACCGACTGCCCCGGCGATTTTTGCCGCACTGTAACAAAATTCCTGCATATAAAAAACCTTCTTTTTCGTTTGATCAATTCCTGTCTTAATGGAATCTGCCTTTTGAGGTTATATCCTCATCTCATGTCTTCATACCAGTCCCAGCTCCCCTGCTGCTTCGAGGATCATTTCCCTGTCATCCATGTGGTGCTTGACACCCTCAATTTCCTGATAGGTCTCGTGTCCCTTCCCTGCGATTAGAACGATGTCACCGGGTTTAGCATTAATGATGGCATATCTGATTGCTTCACGCCTGTCAGCGATTGTTACATGTTCCTTACCGTTGCCCTTTTGAAAGCCCGCAAGGATATCCTTAATGATTTCCTCCGGTTCTTCATATCTTGGATTATCTGATGTAACGATTGTAAAGTCAGCGAGCGAGGCTGAAATCTCTCCCATATCAAAACGCCTGTCACGTGCACGGTTTCCGCCGCATCCGAACATGCAGACAAGTCGCTTCGGGTTATACTTCCTGAGTGTCGAAAGAACATTCTTTAGGGCCATACCATTGTGTGCGTAATCAAGAAGCACACAGAACTCTTCGGAAACATCAACACTTTCAACACGTCCGTTAATCTTTATATCACGAAGCGAACAAACAGCTGTATCGGGATCGGCACCAAAACCTAGCACACATGTCAGAATTGCAGACGTCACGTTGTATGCATTAAATTCACCCGGAACATTTATTGAAACATCAAGCAAAGCCTGCGATTCTATTCCTGCAAGCGTAAAGCTTATTCCGAGTTTTCCCGCGTTTATCACATTTCTGACTTCTCCGATTCGGTAACGACCTTCCTTCATTCCGTATGTGAAGACCGCGTCACATGTATTTTCTGAAATCACCCTGTCTGCATACTCTGAGTCGGCATTTACAACGGCATACCTGCACATCTTAAACAGCCTGCTCTTGCACTCAAGATACTCGTCAAAATCAGCATGCTCATCAGGTGAGATGTGGTCCGGCTCAAGATTTGTAAAAAGTCCGATATCAAACTTTACATCTGCGACCCTGTCAAGCTTCAATGCCTGTGATGAAACCTCCATAACGACCGCCGCACAGCCAAGCGACCACATCTTTGCGAGATGCTCCTGGACAATGTAAGACTCGGGAGTCGTATTTTCCGCTTCAACCCTGAAGCCGTCACACACCGACTCGATTGTTCCTATGAGTCCTGTCTTT
>JAZLIL010000119.1:0-14278 GCA_045617405.1 Lachnospiraceae bacterium
ATGCGATAACGTCATCGTGCTCGAGTGCATAGGCAAAATCAGCTTCTGTCATGACGTACTCACCGATAAGACGCTTGGAGATTCTTGTTCCAAGCTGGGGAGCAATGTCGTAGAGATATGCATGCTCAAAACCCGCCGGGCATGCTTCCCTGAGGTAAGCAAGGACATCACGGATGGTGTCTCTTGTTTCGATTTCTGTCTGTGTCTGATCCTTTACGCATGCGCAGTCCTTGTTGGGATGCCAGTTGTTGATCCAGAAGATTGTTGAATCGTTGCTCGCGATGGGAATGTTTCTGAATCCGGCTTTTTCTGCCATGCCCTTGCGGAGAGCAGCGTAAGCTTCAGGGTGTGCGTCCTTCCACTCGTTGAAGGCCGGAGCGTTGCAGCCGCCGATGCGCCAGACGAGAGCTGTTGTGTTGGCACGCGTAACTTCATCCGACATTGAGCTGAACGATGCACCTGCGCGTGAGTAGATGTCGCCGTCACCGGAGGCATCAATTGTAATCTTTGCGAGAATGGCTTTACGGCCTTCCTTTGATTCGTAGAACACACCTTTAAGGACACCGTTCTCAACAATTGGTTCAACACCCAGGCAGTGGTACATGACATGTATGACATCCTTGTGCTCGAGGAGCATCTTATCAAGCTCAATCTTGAGCTGATTGGGCTCAAAGTAAACGCTTCTTACAAGGCATGAGGGCTTGCAGCCTTCGTAACCGCCGCGGCTTACGCAGTCGATGTGGTTCTTCCAGCGAAGAACGAGAGCAGGGTCTGTACTTCCTAGTTCATCCATTGACGGGCCGGCAACAGCACCGGGGATCTTAGAGAGACGGTCGAACCATTCCTCCTGAAGACCTCTTACGAAGGGCTTGTTGTACCATGAGAGATTGGGGACCATAATAACATAGCCGCCTGTCACATCTCCACCCATGTATCCGTAGCGTTCAAGCAGAATAACGTTCTTTGCGCCGGCTCTGGCAGCTGCAATGGCAGCAGAATGTCCTGCTGCACCACCGCCGACAACGAGAATGTCGCAATTGGCTTCGATTGTTATTTCCCTTTGCTTTTCGATAATTTTATCTGCCATTTATTATCTCCTGTTTTTTATATAAACTGCGGATACACTGCCCGTATTCAGACAGTGTATCCCGCTTTTAATCAGGCCTGATTAGAATACTAAGCCAAAGATGATGCAGAGGATACTTGCTGCTACCATATAAAGTACGTTGGTAACAATACCCTTTGTCCAGATGAATTTCGGAGTAACCTCTTCACGGCCGAGAAGGACAGGTGCGTAAGCGATTGCGCCGTGCGTAAGGAATGCGCACATTGCGGAGATGATTGTTGCTACTGCAAGTACTGTAGCATTTCCTGTGCCCGCCTTTTCCATCTGGCATGCAAGAGGGATACAAACGGCATTGATGGTGAAGCTGATAGGCATACCGTTTGTGAAGTTTGTGAATACTGTTGATGCAACAACGCAGAGGATAACCATGATTGGCCATGAAGCATTGCCAAGTACAGGTGAAAGTCCCTCAGCGATAGCAGCCTTGATACCAAGATCATCGGATGCAATGGCATTTCCGAGGATTGTGAAGCAGCCTGCAACAGCTACGATACCCCACATGGTCTTGCTCTGAAGGAGCTTGATGCCGTTGATGTAGGGCTTGCCGTCCTTTGTCCTCATGAGACAGAGGATGATGAAGAGTACAATCCAGATCCAGGTTGAACCGATCTGATTATAGATTCCGAGGATTGCGCTTCCCTTAGGAAGAACAATGCTGATGATGAGGAAGATTACACCGACGATCATGAAACCGAAGAGAGTCTTCTGACGTCCGTTAAGTGTGAGGTCTTCCTTTGTAAAGTGCATCTTGTCAACATCAAAGTTCTTAAGAGGTGAAAGATCTGTCTTCCATACGAACTTCATAAATACTACATAGAGGAGAACGAATACAACGATAACGAGAGTTGCTACCAGGAGGTAGATTCCGTTGTTGAACTCAAGTCCGCTTGCTTCCATGATACCCTGGATGATGGCGATGGATGAAAGGTGGATTCCCTTGAAGGGAAGAATGTAAGCACCCATTGCTGCGATGTAGATACCAAGTAAAAGCTCCCTCTTGAGATCGGTGTTCTTGTCAATTCCGCACATCTCACATACACCATCGATGATGGGGTAGAAGAGAAGAAGCATCGTTGTGGGGCTCGATACGAGAGCAGCACCGATGAGGACCGTCATGAAGAGCACAATGAGGAATGTTGTGGGATGTCCCTTGATTGCCTTGATGCTGAGCATCTTTCTGGCAAGGACATTGACTGCACCTGACTCTGTTACGGCACCCGTGAGAGCCATAACCCAGATGATCTGCTGGATGGTCGTGTTGCCAAACCAGGTTCCTAGGATTCCTGATGCGGTTGCGTAGCCGCACATAACAACAGCGAAGAGGCCCATGACTGCCGGCCAGAAGGTCTCGCCTGTTGTGAGGATGATTACAAGAACGCCTATGAAGATACCGAGAATCGATATTCCGACGTCTGTTATGCCTGCGAACGGAGGAACAATCTTGCCGAAGATGAACATGAACGCAAGACCGACTACCGTCCAGACATAGTACTTAACATTGTTGTTTTTTGTTTCTGCCATTTTTTTCTCCTTTCCTTCCTTACAAAACCCTTTAGCATTAATATGCTAATTTCATTTTACGAAACATTTTTGCACGGTAAAGTAGATTTTCTGCCACATCCGTGCTATAATCAGCACATATTAACAACGAACAAAGCATCGGGAAAGGACAGTATCGGAGAGGACATGAACGACAAAAAGAATGAGTATTTTCTCAAGGTCTGCGAGACCGGCAATATTACGACGGCTGCCGATGAGCTTTTCGTTTCACGAAGCGTACTTTCAAGAGCACTTCATGATCTCGAGGAGGAGTTCGGGGCGGAGCTCTTTATAAGATCGAAGCAGGGCGTGGAGCTGACGGAGAGCGGAATCATAGTTCGCGACATGATGCAGTCGGTAAGCGCAAATTACAAGTACGCAATGTCACGCCTCGACGAGGTGAAGCGTCAGAAGGTTACGGACAGCATCCGCATCGGCATTACGCCTACAAACGGCCTCGCGAGCTATCGAAGGTATCTGCAGGAGTTTATGAGGGAGTATCCGGATATCAGGCTCTATATCGAAGAGCACTCGGCCTTTGACATCTGCGCCCTTGTAATGGACTGTTCACTTGACGTGGGAATTTCACCGTCAATTTACGGATCAAGTTATCTTGATACACTTGTATTATATGAAGACACACTGATGATCGGAATGAGAAAGAACGACCCGCTTGGAAAGAAGAAGGAGATTAATCTGTCCGATCTTGCCGATCTTCCGCTTGGATTTCTGAGCGCGAAGACGCCGATGGAGGGCATCATCAAGGAGTATATCGATGCTCAGCACAAGAAAGTCAACACTGTTGTGCGTACCTCGGACAAGTCACTTCTTCATGAGATGACGCGCGAAGGCTCTGTATATCCCTTCCTGACAAAGGAGATTCTCTCGACGTGGAAGGACATCACCTTCAGAAGCGTCAGCTTTGTAACGCCGAGCGTCATCAGACTCCTGTGGCCAAAGGCAATGGTGCAGCGCCCGGCACTTAAGGAGTTCCTTGACTATATGAAGAGAAAGGCACCGGAGTTTGCACCTGCCGGTTCTCATCAGACAAGGCCTTCGTGATAACTGTTCATGACGGACGGGAATCCGGCATCGGCGAAACGGTGCACTTCTGTAACAAAAATGCGACGATTCATGCATAATAAGTGCTTTCAGATTTTGAGAAGTCAAGACTATAATAATCGTAAAAAAGGCTTTCGGAGAGAAAAAGTATGGCTGAAGAAGTAAAGATGAAACACCCTGTTGATCCAAACAGTGCGAAGTACAAATTGTCACAGATTGCGGCAAAGGCTTATGCCGATGCAATGGAGGCAAAGAAGAAAGGAGAGCCTGTCGGATGGTGCTCTTCCAATTTCCCTGTGGAGATTCCCGAGACGCTCGGACTTAATGTGGTCTATCCCGAGAATCAGGCGGCAGCCATTGCAGCGCGCGGCTTTGGTGAGCAGATGTGCGGGGTCGCGGAGTCGGACGGTTATTCTAACGACATCTGCGCTTATGCAAGAATTTCGCTTGCCTATGCAAAGGTAAAGGAGTGCGAGGGGCAGGACATGCCGCAACCCGATTTTCTGCTTTGCTGCAGCAACATCTGCAGCTGCATGATTAAGTGGTATGAGAATCTTTCGAGAGAGCTTTCCATCCCACTCATCATGATAGACATCCCGTTCAACCCCGATTACGAGGTATCGGATGCCGAGACGGCATACATCAAAGCACAGTTTCTTGATGCAATCGCTCAGCTTGAAAGGATTACCGGGCACAAGTGGTCGGATAAGAAGTTCAGGGAAGTAATGGAGCTTTCGGGAAGATCCTCAAGAGCTTGGCTGAAGGCGTCTGCGGCAGCACACTACACGCCTTCGCCCTTTAACGGTTTTGATCTTCTTAATCATATGGCTGTCATGGTTACTGCCCGCGCAAAACGTGAGGCAGCCGAAGCAATGGAGCAGCTTAGCAGGGAATATGAAGAAAACCACGAGAAGGGCGAATCGACCTTCCGCGCGGAAGAGCTATACCGGATTATGTTTGAAGGTATTGCATGCTGGCCCTGGCTTCGTGTTACGTCAACCGGACTGAAGAGTCGGGGAATCAACATGGTAACGACAATCTACGCTGATGCGTTTGGCTTTATATATGAAGATTTTGACGGAATGTGCCGTGCATACGCATCGGTCCCCAATGCGATAAATCTCGAAAAGGCGCGTGACAAACGTGTGAAGCTCTGCAAAGACAACAATGCGGAAGGACTTCTTGTTCACACAAATCGTTCCTGCAAGCTCTGGAGCGGTTTTATGTACGAGATGAGCCGTCAGATCGGTGAACAGTGCGGCATTCCGGTTGTCAGCTTTGACGGGGATCAGGCCGATCCGAGAAACTTCTCGGAGGCTCAGTACGACACGAGAGTTCAGGGTCTCACCGAGATAATGGAAGAGAGAAAGGGGGCGAGGGCATGACAACAGCCGAACTTCTGACGAAATTTCATGAGATAGCTTCCAACCCGCGTGCGCAGATGGATCGTTATCTTGCCGAAGGGCGCAGGGTCATTCTTACGGCACCTGTATATACACCGGAGGAAATCATCCACTCGATGGGCATGATTCCGATGGGAGCGTGGGGCGCAGACATCAGGATAAACGAGGCAAAACAGTACTTCCCGGCTTTTATATGCTCAATTATGCAGTCGATTCTTGAACTCGGGATGAAAGGAGCTTATAAGGGTGCTTCGGCGATTGTGATCCCGTCGCTTTGCGATTCGCTAAAGTGCCTTGGCGAGAACTGGAAGTACGCCGTGAAAGACATTCCTTTCATTCCGATGACCTATCCCCAGAACAGGGTGCCGGAATTCGGACATGATTTTACACACGCCGGTTACGCTCGTGTAATCCGCGATCTCGAGAAAATAACGGGGGAGAGCTTTAGCGAGCAGAACCTTCTTGCTTCCATCAATGTATATAAAGAACATGACTGCATAATGCGTGACTTTGCTTCAATTGCTGCATGTCACCCGGAATTGCCCGCTTCATCGAGAAGCGATGTGTTTAAGTCTGCATTTTTCATCGAGAAGAGTGAGCACACGGCTATTGTTCGCGAGCTGATTGAAAGCCTGAAAAATGATGAGCCGGGGCGTTTCGGAATAAAAGTCGTGACGAGTGGAATTCTTGCCGATTCACCGGAGCTTCTTGCTATCTTTGATGATCTTGGAATGAATATTGTGGCAGATGATGTTGCGGCAGAATCGAGACAGTACAGGACTTATTCTACAGCTGTCGATAAATCGGCACTTGATATTCTTGCAGACAGATTCTGCAGCCGCGACTGCTGTTCGGTACTGTACGATCCGGAAAAGAAGCGCGTAAAGACGGTTCCGGCAATGGCGGTTGAAGCCGGGGCGAGCGGCGTAATAGTCATCCTCACGAAGTTTTGCGATCCTGAGGAGTTTGATTATCCGTTGATCAGAAAAGAGTGCGATGCTGTGGGAATGCCTTGTATTCTCGTCGAAGTTGACCGTCAGATGCAGAACCTCGAGCAGGTCCGCACAGCACTTCAGACATTTTCCGAAATGCTGTAGAAGGAAAGGAAAGACGATTATGCGAAATGACAGAAGACCTCTTGAAGGTGTGAAGGTAGTTGAACTTGCCACGTTTATTGCAGGTCCGTGCTGCGCGAGGTATTTAGCCGATCTGGGAGCGCAGGTTATCAAGGTTGAATCGCCGAAGGGAGATCCGCTCAGGTATACGGCGGTCAATGAAGGAAGACCTTTCGGGGATAAGGATGACACGTCCTTTACACTTGAGAATGCAGGAAAGAGCTGCATAACACTGGATACGAAATCGGTAAACGGAAGAGAAGCACTTGAGAAGCTTATTGCCGGGTGCGATGTTTTTATTACAAATGTAAGGCAGAACGGACTTAAAAGGTCAGGACTTGATTATGAAACGCTTTCAAAGAAGTATCCGAAGCTTGTTTTCGGGTATGTTTCGGGATACGGCGAGAAGGGACCGGACAAGGATCTGCCGGGGTTTGATTTTACGGCGTATTTTGCCAGGGGTGGAGTCATGGGAACCATGTTCGATGCTTCTTCGGTTCCGATGACACCGATTGCGGGATTCGGAGATCACCAGGTCGGAATGTATCTGGCATCCGGAATTATTGCGGCACTCTACAGAGCAAGAGAAACCGGGACAGGCGACATGGTTACGGTCAGCCTTTTTCACACCGCAATCTGGGATGTTGCACTGTTCCTTCAGGCCTGCCAGTACGGTGACGTTTCGACACAGTTTCCAATTTCGAGGAAGCATCTTGCAAATCAGCTTCAGGTGGCGCATAAGACAAAGGACGGAAAATGGCTTCAGATTGCGATGCCTCAGTACGATGCCATGTACGACAGGTTTATGAAGGTCATTGAACGTGAGGATCTGATTGGTGATACAAGATTTTTCCCTCAGAAGAATCTTCAGTCAAATCTTGATGAATTTTATGATATGCTTGATGAGGAGATGGCAAAGTTCACTCAGGATGAGATGTGTGAGCGTATGGACTCGGCGGATCTTCCCTACGCAAGATGTCAGACATGGGATCAGCTGCTTAACGATCCACAGGCCTGGGGCAGTGATGCCCTTACTAAGGTGAAAATGGCCAACGGCGAGGAAAGGACGATGGTAAGAACACCGGTCATTTTCTCGGACACCGGGCTTCCAAAGTACGAGAGGGCGGCATTTCTCGGAGAACAGACGAGGGAGGCGCTTTCGAAGCTTGGCTACAGTAATGAACAGATTGATGCAATGATAGCTGCCGGCGAAGCAACAGACTGCAAGCGTATAGGATAGAAGTGCAAACCCCGGGAACGGGGCAGAAACGGGGAAAAGGCGGAAAGGGCTTTATATGTTTACTCTTGGAATTGACATTGGATCGACGACTTCAAAATGTGTGATACTAAAGGACGGAACCGGAATAGCGGCAAAATCGCTTGTGATTTCGGGAACGGGAACCGACGGACCGCAGCAGGCGTACAAAGAGGTGCTTGAGAAGGCGGGACTTGAAGAGGGCGACATTTCCTTTACCATGGCAACCGGCTATGGCAGAACGTCTTTTGAAAAGATGGATGCGCAGATGAGTGAACTCAGCTGTCACGGAAAGGGTGTTTTCTTCATGCATCCTTCCTGCCGGACAATTATTGACATCGGAGGGCAGGATGCGAAGGTCATCTCGCTGACCGACAAGGGCACAATCGGAAACTTTGTCATGAATGACAAGTGCGCGGCAGGGACAGGGCGCTTCCTCGATGTTATGGCGGGAATTCTTAAGATGGACATCGGCGAGCTTGGGGGAGAGGCACTTAAATCCTCATCTCCGGCAAAGATTTCTTCAACCTGCACGGTTTTTGCTGAGAGCGAGGTCATCTCACAGCTTTCCCAAAATGTCGCAAGACCCGATCTTGTGGCCGGAATCTGCGAATCCGTTGCAAGCAGGGTGGCGGCGCTTGCAAAGCGCGCAGGCGTAAAGAACGAAGTGTTTATGTCGGGCGGAGTCGCAAAGAACGAAGGCGTGAGAGCGGCACTTTCGCGTGAGCTTTCAACCGATGTCAGGCAGGCGGCAGATGCCCAGTACATGGGGGCACTTGGCGCGGCCATCGCTGCTTATGAAAAAGCAAATAAGTAAAAAAAAATAAGTAAGAATAAAAGCGGGCAAATGAGGTAATCTCTCAAATGACCCGCTTCTTGTTTTTCAAAAACTGCGCCTTATAAAATTAATAATGCTTTGCAAGGATGTACGCGCTTTTGCGGCGCCCCGCTTTCTTGTTCCGGTTTATTCGGAAAGCTCTGAAGTGCAGTGAGGGCATCTCGTTGCCTTGATGTCGATTTCGCTTTGGCAGAAGGGACACTTCTTCGTAGTGGGTGCTGCGGGAGCTTCTGCTTCCTTCTTTGTGAGATTTTTGCTAAGATCCGTGAGCTTGTTCATTGCCTTTACAATAAGGAAAACGACGATAGCCATCAGCAGGAAATTGACAACTGCCGTAAGGAAATTGCCGTAGTTGAAGGTCGCAAGACCTAGCTCCTGCGCCTCGGCAAGAGTTGCGGGCTTTGCAATGCCGTCAGGATTTTTGAGAATAATGTAGAGGTTTGAAAAATCCGTACCGCCTACAATGCATCCGATAACCGGCATAAAGATGTCGTTGACAAGCGAAGAGACAATGCTGTTGAATGCGGCACCGATGATCATGCCGACTGCGAGATCGAGCATATTGCCTCTCATGATAAACTTCTTGAATTCCTTAATCATACGTACTCCCTCCGTATTTTCTTTTTATTTATAACTGAGAATGCCGAAGTCACACATCACGACATCTCACCATTCAGTATATCGTCATTATTTCATTTATCAATAGTGCCCGGCGAAAAAAGCATGCTCTGACCTGAAGCAGAACTAAAACTCCGCTTTGCTTTGAATATTCCAAAATAATCCCGAAACCAAAAGTACCGCAGCTTTCGCCGCGGCACTCCCGGTTTTGGTATCAGAGAGAGAGTTAATCAACAGGTTTCTTGGCCTCATCGAACATCGCGAGGATGTCGGGTGAGGGTGCTTTGTCACAGAGTGATACAATCACTGCTGCGAGAAGACCACAGATGAAACCGGGAATGATTTCATAGAGGTTTGTGGCCTTAGAGAGGAATGCGTACCAGAGGGCATCCACAAGGAAACCGACTACGATTCCTGCAACCGTACCTTTGTAGGTCAGGCGCTTCCAGTAAAGCGAGAGGATGATTGCAGGTCCGAATGCTGCACCGAATGCACCCCATGCACATTCAACCAGCGCCATAATACCGGCACAGTTCGGACTCATCGCAATAATAAGCGCAACCACTGATATAATAGCAACAATTATACGCCCAATCAACAGCATTTCCCTATCAGAAGCATTTTTCCTGAAAACAGGTTTATAAACATCTGATGCAAAGGCTGACGCAGAGGCGAGCAGCTGTGAATCTGCCGTACTCATCGATGCCGCAAGAATCGCTGAAAGAAGAATACCTGCGATGAATGCGGGGAAGAGCTGGCGAACAAGAACGATGAAAACAAGGCTCTTCGTACCATCATCAAGAAAGGATCCGAGATATTCGTGTGCTACCAGTGCGACTACTGAAGCCATAATAAGAATAAGTGTTGTCCAGATGCTTCCGACAATCTGAGAACGCTTCATTTCCTTCTCGGACTTAATCGAGATGTAACGTACAAGGATGTGAGGCATTCCGAAATAACCAAGACCCCAACCGAGACCGCTCAGGATGTCACTGATGCTGCTCCAGTTGAATGAACCTGACGACAAAAGGTTGTAGTAGTTTTCGTCTGTTACTACCTGGGCGAGCGGTGCAAAGTCTGCCTTTCCCATTGCCATAAGGGCAATTATGGGGGCCGCCATAAGGGCAATCAGCATAAGCATTCCCTGAATGAAGTCAGTCCAGCAGACTGCATTGAAGCCGCCAAGGAAGGTATATATGAGTATTACGATTGTCGATCCGATCATGCATATTGTCTGATCCCATCCGAAGACTGTGTTGAAGAGATTGCCGCAGGCAACAATGCTTGATGCGGCGTAGACACAGTAGGCAATCAGAAAGATTACTGCGCAGACAATTTGAAGAGTCGGACTCTTTGAGTTAAATCTGTTGGTAAGGTACTGCGGGATTGTAATCGAGTCATGAGCCACGATTGAAAAGCGTCGAAGCCCGGGAGCAATGAAAATCCAGGCAAGAATTGTTCCAATGAGAAGGCCGACAGAAATCCAGATCTGCCCCATACCCATCAGGTAGATGGAACCGGGAAGTCCCATAAGAACCCAGGCGCTCATGTCCGATGCACCGGCTGAAAGTGCTGCCACAAAGCCGTTCATATTTCTTCCGCCAAGGAAATACTGCTTGTCACCGCCGGTTTCGCGTCTTCCTTTCATGTAGAAAACAATTCCTACGGCGAGAACGCAGACAAGATAAATTGCAAACGCAAGAACTTCCAATGAATTTGATCCAAGTGTGCTGAACATAAATTATCTCCATTCTACAGTTTTTTATAGTGGCATTTCCACTATAATCGGGACTATATGCTGCGACATGAAACATAAGAAATACTTATACCATAAATCGCCTTATCTAATGCTTTGCGTATTATACAAAACAATCAGTCATATTGCAATACTCTTCTTGATATTTTTTCATAAAATGTTAGTATTACATTAGCAAAACTAATAGTACGCAGGAAAGTGTGGCAGGCGGGCTTATGAATCTGAAGAAATATGAAGCATTTATCAAAACGATAGAGACAGGCTCCATCACCGCAGCAGCGGAACAGATGGGAAACACTCAGTCAGGTATTACGCAGCTTATCAGTTCACTTGAAAAGGAATTCGGAGTGACTCTGTTTTTAAGGAAGAGAACGGGTCCGAGGCTTACGCAGGAGGGAGAGAGGCTCTATCCGCTTATCAGAGCCGTCGTTGATTCCGAGCATGAGCTTGAGCAGGCTGTCAACCGAATTAAAAAGAATGACAGAGTAATCAGAATCTCTTCCTTTAAGAGTGTGGCTGTAAACTGGCTTCCCGACATAATTAAAGAGTACACGGCCGTCGAGCCCGATGTCAGCATTGAGCTTGCAGACAGTATCTACAACAACCTTGAACGGACGTTTTCCGAACAGAAGGTGGATTTTTGCTTCGTTCCGCTTCCTGCGGACATTTCGTGCAGAACGATGCCAATTTGTAAGGATAGGCTTCTTGCCGTTCTTCCCGCTGATTTTGATGATTCCCGGCTTATGAAGAGCTCCTCGGGAGAATTCGTATGTCCGGTGTCCGTGTTTGAAAAGAATCCTGTCATCAGTCTCACGGATTCTATAGACAGGGATGCAAGAACTGTATTCGAATCCGCACACGTCAAAGCGAACATCCGGTACAGAGTAGAGGATGATTACGTGATGCTTGCCATGGTGGAAAAAGGCCTTGGAATCAGTATTGTTCCCGAACTCATTCTCCGGGGAAACGATAAATCGGTCAAGGTGGTAGAACTTGATCCTCCTGCCTTCAGGACTATCGGAATTGCCTTTCCGCCCGGGAAAAAGGAGAATGCTGCGGCCTTACGGTTCGCAGAGTTTGCGGCAGAATGGGTGAACAGGCAGATTTGTCTTGACTGATTGTGAGTTGTGGGATATATTATGAAAATGTTAGTGGTTATTATTGCATATAATTAAGAAAACCACGGTACTGTATATAATGATGAAAAGAGGAGAGAAGTAATGAAAAACACTATGAGAAGAATAGCTGCCATTGCACTTGCACTTGTTCTTGTTATGGCACTTACGGCTTGCGGCGGTGACAAGAAGTCAGGCTACACGGCAAAGAACACCGAGTATGTACTTGGTATGTCAGGTCCCCTTACAGGCGGCGCTTCAATCTACGGCATTGCTGTAAAGAATGCAGCAGAGATGGCAGTTGAGGAAATCAATGCGGCAGGCGGCATTAACGGAACAAAGATCAAGTTCGTTGCTACCGACGATATGCATGATGCAACAAAGGTTGCTACAAACTATGCATCGCTTCTCGAGGGCGGAATGCAGTTTTCGCTCGGATGTGTTACAACAGCTCCCGGTCTTGAGTTCAAGAACCTTTCACTTGAAGACAACGTTTTCTTCCTTACACCTTCTGCATCAGGCGATGACATTCCCAAGAATCCCAACGGTTTCCAGATGTGCTTCGCTGATGGCAATCAGGGTGCCGTAGCAGCAGATTATGTTAACCGGAATCTCGCAGGCGAGACAATCGGTATCTTCTATAAGTCGGATGATGCTTATTCGAGCGGTATCTACACACAGTTCAAGGCAAACCTTGATCCTTCGATTACCACCATCGACACTGTTTTCACGGATGCAAACACAACAGATTTCAGTTCTCAGATTGAGACACTTAAGGGATGCACCTTCATTTTCATGCCTATTTATTACACCCCCGCATCACTCTTCATGCTTCAGGCAAAGGGTACTGTAGACAACAAGGCTATCTACTACGGTTGCGACGGTCTTGACGGTATCGATTCGGCTGATGGATTTGATATCACAACAATTCCTCAGGAGGTATCAATGCTTTCACACTTCAACTCAAAGGCTGAGGACGGTGCAGCAAAGGAATTCATCGACAAGTACGTTGCCAGGTTCGGCGGAGAGACACTTAATCAGTTCGGTGCATCGTCATACGACAGTGTATATGCAATGGTAGAAGCTATTAAGAAGGCTCAGTCGGAAGGCGAAAAGCTTACAGTCACATCAAGTGCTTCTGATTTCTGCGAAGCTCTTAAGAAGCAGTTCAACGGTGGATTCAGCTATTCGGGTGTAACCGGTGACAACATTTCATGGGATTCAACAGGCTACGTTAAGAAGACAGCCATCAAGTACATCATCAAGGCTGCTGACTGATAAGCGTCACTTCGCTTGCAGTATACAAAGAAGCGCAGTAGCGACGGTTTAGTACTTTGGAGGCGGAAACAAAAACAGAACGAAAATCGTAAGACGGTTTTTGCGCGTTTTTGCTTCCCGCCTCTTTCTGTTATTGCGGGTTACGTGATGAGAGCATACGTCACGAGACACTTGCAATTTTGTGAAGTCATGGTATTATTAATCTGTATGCACACAAGGTGCATAGTTTTGTCTAATTAGAGATTGGTGGTATTTTATGGAAGTATTTACAACATTGATCAACGGTTTGAGCCTCGGTGGCATCTATGCTATGATCGCACTTGGCTACACTATGGTGTACGGAATTGCAAAAATGTTGAACTTCGCTCACGGTGACATTATCATGGTTGGCGGCTATGCTATTTTTGTATTTCTCAACATGACAGGACATCCTGCAATAGCGGTAATTGCAGCTGTTGTGGTTTGCGTCTGCCTGGGTGTCTGTGTCGAAAAGCTCGCCTACAAGCCTCTTCGCGGTGCATCACCGCTTGCTGTTCTGATTACTGCAATCGGCGTGAGCTATCTGCTTCAGAGCCTGGCACAGATTATTTTCGGTTCGGCTCAGAAGGTAGTCATTCTCGGAGACATGGGAACAGTCGAAATCGGAGGAGTTCCCGTCAAGGTCTTTACGCTTGTAACACTGTTATGCACCATCGTTATCATGATTGTTCTGACACTGTTCGTTCAGTTTACAAAGACGGGACGTGCGATGATTGCAGTGTCTGAGGACCGTGGAGCAGCGCAGGTTATGGGTGTAAATGTGAACGGTATCATCACCGTTACGTTTGCTATCGGTTCTGCACTTGCTGCAGTAGCCGGATTCTTCTATTTGTTGAAATCACCAAGTCTGACAAACACTCTTGGTGCAATGCCCGGTATCAAGGCATTCACCGCAGCCGTTATCGGCGGTATCGGATCAATCCCCGGCGCTATGCTTGGCGGGTTCATGCTCGGAATAGTTGAGTGTATTTCATATAAAATTACAGTTATTGCACCGTATACGGATGCAATAGAATTTGCAATTCTCATCATAATACTTCTTGTGAGACCGGCAGGCTTCCTTGGAAAGAAGAGGAGGGAGAAGGTATGACAAAGAAGAACTCAAATCAGGGATGGACAAAAATGAAGTTAAAC
>JAZLIL010000120.1:0-4293 GCA_045617405.1 Lachnospiraceae bacterium
GCAAAGCTTGACCGAAGAAAATGACGATTTCTCGCAGATTACATGAAGCGACTGTGTTGCGGCGGGGAACAGGCGCACCGCCCCGAAGATTACATGATACTACTTTGTTGCGGCGGGGAACAGGCGCACCGCCCTGAAGATTACATGATACTACTTTGTTGCGGCGGGGAACAGGCGCACCATCCTGAGATTGCATGAAACGACAGTGCGTTTCGGACGGGAATATCAGGAAAAATACTTTTCAAGCTTGACAGATTCTTATATTTATTGTTTAACTAGTATAGTCGAATCCCGAGCATGGGATTTGAACGCTAAATGCCTTTTCGGGCAGAAATATCAGGAGGCAATCATGAAGAAGTTTTTGTGTTTAGCTTTAGTTGCAGTTCTTGTTGTGGCAACACTTACAGGCTGCGGAAGCAAAGAAGAAGACAAGAATGCAAAGGTTATCACATGCGCATGCAGTGCAACACCTCATTCAGAGATTCTTGAGAAGGTAAAGCCCATTCTTGAGAAGCAGGGATACACTCTCAATTTCACAGTTTTCAATGACTATGTTCAGCCTAACAACATCGTCGAGTCCGGTGAGTTTGACTGCAACTACTTCCAGCATATTCCCTATCTTGAGAGCTTCAACGAGGAGCACAAGACACATCTTGTAAATGCCGGCGGGATTCACTATGAACCCTTCGGTATTTATCCCGGAACAAAGAAGTCACTTGAGGAGATTGCAGACGGCGACGTAATCGCTATCCCCAACGACACAACAAATGAGGCACGTGCACTTCTTCTCCTTCAGGACAACGGATTCATCAGGTTAAAGGACGGTGCGGGCATTACAGCAACAGTGAATGATATTGCAGAGAATCCTTACAACCTTAAACTCCAGGAGCTTGAGGCAGCGCAGGTTTCAAGAGTAGTCGGCGAGGTGGCTTATGTTATCCTCAACGGAAACTACGCACTTGAGGCAGGTTTCTCGGTAGGAAAGGATGCACTCACCTACGAGAAGACAGATTCAGTTGCAGCACAGACATATGTTAACGTTATTGCAGTTAAGGAAGGCAGCGAGAATTCGGAGAAGATTAAGGCTTTAGTCAGTGCTCTTCTTTCTGATGAGATTGTAAACTACATTAACGAGACCTATGACGGAGCGGTTATCCCCTTCAAGTAGAAAGCAAACATTTTGCCCCTGTGAAAGCATCACAGGGGCTTTTGACTTTTTTCGGATATTGCGTTCTGAAAAGTAAAATCGCTCAGAAAAGCAAAAACGGCGCAGATTGTTGTAAGCGGCATGCAGTGTCATGCAACCTGGAGGAAGAAAAGTGGACGAGAGACTTAAGAAACAGATGGATTTTATTCTCGAACTCGATAAGGAGAAGAATATTTTCAGGCAGACGCATCTGTCGGGGCACGGAAGAAATGAAAATGATGCCGAGCACTCATGGCACATGGCTATCATGACATATCTTCTTGCGGAATATTCAAATGAGCCAATCGATGTAGCAAAGACAATGCTCATGTGTCTCACTCATGACGTTGTAGAAATCGATGCAGGTGACACCTACGCTTACGATCCGGAAGGAAAGAAGACACAGGCGGAAAGGGAAGAGGCCGCAAAGGAAAGGCTCTATTCGATGCTGCCGGACGATCAGAAAATGGTACTTTCCGGGCTTTTTGAGGAATTTGAAGAGGCGAAAACTCCTGAAGCGAAGTTTGCAAGGGCGATGGACAATCTTCAGCCTATCACACTCAACAACTCAAACGGCGGCTCGGACTGGAAGGAGCACGGAATTGGTGCCACGCAGGTCTATTCAAGACAGCTCGGGACGAAGCCGGGTTCCGAAAAGCTCTACAGGATAACCGAAGAAATGATAAAGGAAAATATCAGGCGGGGAAGCTTGAAAGACGACCTGCCGAGACCTTCATTCAGACTTGCGTCAGCAGACGACCTTGATGCTATCAGTGAAATCTACGACAGAATCCATACGGAAGAGGAATCGGGCCGCGTATCGATCGGGTGGGACAGAAACATCTATCCGACAAGGGACACGGCGCGCATGGCGATAGAAGCGGGAGATATGTTTGTTGAGGTCGTTGATGGAAGAATTGTTGCCTCTGGACGGATTAACGGGATTCAGGTTCCCGAGTACGCCGACGCGACGTGGGAATTTGATGCGCCGGAGGATGAAGTCATGGTGCTTCACACAATGACAATTGATCCCTTGTGCGAAGGAAGAGGTTATGCCGGAGCGTTTATTAAATTCTATGAGGACTATTCGCTTGAACACGGATGCAGATTTTTGCGCATCGATACAAACAAGGTTAACGCACGCGCAAGGGCGATGTATGGGAAGCACGGATATAAAGAGATTTCAATCGTTCCGTGCAATTTTAACGGGATTGCGGGAATAGACCTTGTGTGTCTTGAAAAGAAAATGTAGAAAGATTTTTGTAAATTGCGTATTGACTATTTCACGTTAATGCACTAAAATCAACCTAAAATTGCTTCGCTGTTATGGTGCGGCGGGCAAAAAAGTATGAGGGAGGAAATATCATGAAGTTTAAGAAGTTTTTCGCAGTGGCTTTAGTAGCAGTTCTGGCAGTAAGTGTTCTCGCAGGATGCGGTGCCAAGAAGGAAGAGGGCAAGAAGTGGATTATCGCTACGGATACTGTTTTCAAGCCTTTTGAGTACACAGACGCAAGCGGCAATTTTGTAGGTATCGATGTTGATATCCTTGCAGCAATCGCAGCAGATCAGAAGTTTGAGTACGAGCTTCAGTCACTCGGCTGGGATTCGGGTGTTGCAGCAGTTCAGGCAGGTCAGGCTGACGGACTTATCGCAGGAGCAACAATTAAGCAGGAAAGAATCGATTCGGGCTGGATTTTCTCAGACGGTTACTACGATGCAACACAGACCTTCACTGTAGGTGCTGATTCTTCAATCGCTTCATTCGATGATCTTAAGGGTCTCAATGTTGCTGTTAAGCAGGGTACTGCAGGTGCTGATTTCGCAAACAGCCTCAAGGATCAGTACGGTTTCACCATCACCACATTTGAAGATTCCCCTACAATGTATCAGGATGTTATCCTCGGAAACTCTGCAGCATGTGTTGAGGATACACCTATCATGGCAGCTTCCATCAAGGAAGGCGGACTTGCATTAAAGATTCCCGCAGGCATGGAGTCAGAGGGTGCACCTTACGGTTTCGCAATCATGAACAAGGATAATCAGCAGCTTCTTGATATGTTTAACGCAGGACTTAAGAACATCAAGGCAAACGGCAAGTATCAGGAAATCCTTGACAAGTACCTCAAGTAGTAAGTAAAATTGGTTTAAGAAAGGGGGATTCCTTTTGGAATCCCCTTTTATTCTGTTAGCTTATTTAAAGCTTTGGTCATATGGATTATCACTGTCAGATTGGGGAAAGGTTATGATTTTCATTATTCAGACGTATGGGGGATTGCTTCTTAAATCTCTGGGGAAAACCGTTGAACTGTGTTTTTTGTCACTGGTCTTTGCATCTGTAATCGGTCTTATCTTTGCACTTTTGAATGTTGCGAAGAGTAAGGTCTGCAACGCAATCGGCACAGTCTATGTTGATGCGATCAGAGGCGTACCGCTTATTGTTTTGGCGTACTTTATATACTTTGGTATTCCTGCCGGTCTTCAGGCACTTGGCGCTCCGGTCAGACTGACGGCACTTCAGGCGGGCGTAATCGCACTTTCGATGAACTGCGGCGCCTACATGGCCGAAATTATCAGGGCAGGTATCCAGTCTGTTGACAAGGGACAGATGGAGGCGGCAAGGTCACTCGGTCTTTCCTATGGTAAAGGAATGAGACTTATTGTTCTTCCGCAGGCGGTAAAGACGATGATTCCTTCTATTATCAACCAGTTTATCATCACATTAAAGGATACCTCAATCCTTTCGGTTATCGGCTTCCCGGAGCTCACCAATCAGGGCAAGAACATTGCGGCTGTTAACTTTAAGATTATTGAGACCTGGGCAGTGGTAGGTCTGATGTACATGATCGTTATCATTACACTCAGTAAGATTGCAAAGTACATCGAGAGGAGGCTTAAAGTTGGAAAATAAGGTTTTAGTTCATGTAGAGAATCTTAAAAAGAGCTTTGGAAAGCTCGAAGTGCTTAAGAGCATCTGTCTTGATGTTCATGTCGGTGAAGTGGTCGTGCTTCTCGGACCTTCGGGAAGCGGTAAATCGACATTCCTTCGCTGTATCAACCAGCTCGAGGAACAGACAAGCGGTGACATAATCTTTGATGGCACCGAGTTT
>JAZLIL010000121.1:0-5162 GCA_045617405.1 Lachnospiraceae bacterium
GCCTTCATGTCGCCTCGATTAACTGGAGCAAGACAACACAGCAGTACAGTGACACGCCTCTTCCCCTCTTTTCGTTTGCCGGTCGCTGCTGTTATGAAAAATGTTCCACGTGGAACAATTCAGATGAAAATGATTCAAAACAGTCACACATAACCGGAATAACAAATGAAGATGATACAATACCGGTGCCTGCAAAAGAACTTGAAAAGAATAAAAAATGTGTTGAGAATTTGAATGTCGGGGAGGACGTCGATGCCCCTTTGACGGATATGCAGCCAATCTTTATGGCAAACGATCCTAAAAGGTATGTTTGCGGAGCAAACATACCTAGGAATTGTTCCACGTGGAACAATCTTCCGTTACTTGAGTCAGCTAGAGTACAGCAATATACTCCGTGGAAGATCGGAAGTTATAATATATCTGTGGCTTTTAGTCATACAACAGAAAAAACGGCTGAGATTGTCCGTGACAACTTAAATAAGAGCGCTCTATACGGAGGAGCAATAAAAGGAACAGGTGTTAGATACTGTCCTTCATTCGAAGATAAAATCGTAAAATTTGTGAATCAAACGGAACATCATGTCATTTTAGAACCGGAAAGTGTCAATAGCCCATCAGTTTATCCGAATGGTCTCTCAAATAGTTTACCTCGTGATGTCCAGGTTAAAATGGTTCACTCTGTACCGGGACTTGAACAGGCAGAATTTCTCGCTTGGGGGTATGCTATCGAATATGACTCAATTGACGCCAGGGAACTCTCTGCAACGCTAGAATCGAAAAGAATATCAGGGCTATACTTTGCCGGACAGACGAATGGAACGACAGGATATGAGGAGGCAGCTGCACAGGGAATCATTGCGGGAATAAACGCCGCTTTAAAGGTAAAAGAATGTGAACCTCTCATTCTTTCCCGAAGAGAAGCCTATATCGGCGTTATGATTGATGATCTCATTACCAAAGGAACCGATGAACCGTACCGTATGTTCACCTCAAGGGCGGAGCGCCGTCTGGCACTGCGTCAGGATAACGCCTGTCTTCGCCTTCTTGACCATGCAAAGCGTATTGGAATTACCTCAGGTGCGTTCATAAAAAAGACAGAGCAAATTCAATCCGAGGTTAATGCTGAAATTTTCAGGCTAGATAACTCATGCGGAGATGAAAACGGTCCAGGTGCCTGGGCTCGTGCACTTTCACACCCTGGTGCAAAATATCTTGAACAGAGTTTTGCAAATCATTCATTACTTCCTGAATCCGTGGAGCAGATTGAAATCTATTTTCGCTACCGCGGATATATGAAACAGGAAGACGAAGAAGCGCGTAAGCTTGAGCAAGGATCAGAGACACTCATTCCAAATGACATTGATTATATGTCAATCAGCGCGCTTCGTTATGAAAGCCGTGAACGTCTGACTAAAGTTCGTCCCGTTTCTCTTTCGCAAGCTTCTCGCATTCCCGGTGTCACACCAGCAGACATCACGGTGCTTTCTGTGTATCTGAAGCGAAGATAAAAACAGCACTTCGCGAATGATATTCGCGTATCAGAACAGAGCGCGTGGTACCACAAGGGTAAAATAGCGCACAGTTGCGAGCAGGTTCCTAAGGAGCCGCCCCCCCAGTACGGTAGGTCAGTCGCACTGCGACAGGCGTGTTGCGCCCCGGTCGATTGCAATCGGTAGAAATCGATAAGGCACCTGGCACCTCGAATAAATCGAAATCAGCAGAGGTCAGGGCATGCCATATCTACCAAAACACGGCAAAGTATAGAATAATTATGCGACGCAAATATTCTAAATTTGAGGCCCGCAAAACTGCGGGCCTCAAATTTAGAATAAACCTTATTTTTCAGCTGCGGGGGCAGGGGCCTTATCGCCTCCTTCACGCGGTCCCTTATCACCATTCGGGCGGGGACCTCTCTCACCACCAAAACGCGGACCTCTATCGCCTTCCGCGCGGGGACCGCGACCTTCACGGTTAAAATTCGGGACACGCTGACCTTCCTGCCCGGGCTGTCCATTGAGACCACGGCGCTTCATCATTTCCTCGCGGCGGCTCTGGTAGTCCTTCTTAACCTGCTCCCGGGCCTGCTTGATCTGATCGTCCGAGAGGTTATCGCGAATGAGAAGCATCCGGTCGATGTTCAGGCTCGAAATCTGAACCTGCAGGGCCTCAAGATCAGCAGTCGCCTGACGAGCCTCATCACCATTCTTCGTGCGGTCGGACATCAAAGCCGCCATCATGTCGGTCTGAGCCTTGAGGAGTTCAGCGCGCTTGGTCATCAATTCCTTTTCCTTGGTATCGATTTCCTTGAGACCAGTGCTGACCTTCTCAGCGACTTCTTCGGGAAGACCGAGGTTTTTAACAAACTCGGGGCGGGAGAGCATTCTTGCGAACATCGCGCCTGAGTCAACTCCCATCATCTGACGAGGAAGGCGCATGCCGGCCTCACGCTGCGGAACAGGAGGCGCAACTTCGGGAGCAGGCTGAGGCGCCGGTGCATCCTGCGCAGTGGCAATTAAAGCGACTGAAAAAAGCGACAAAGTCGCATAGATAATTGATTTCGACGTCATTGTAAACAACTCCTTTAGATTAAAAACTGAATGATCAACGTAACCATCCGTGTCGTATATAAGAACGAAGACAAAAAAAAAGTATTGTAGTTTTTTTCAAAGAAAAGGAACCATGTACCTCAGCCATCCCATGACTTTTCTCATATTATTCACATTTTTAGGATATTAACCAACTGTTAACAACCTGTTAATAACTTTATAATCTTTTCCTGTTGGAGAAAGGGGAGGGGGGTTTGGTATCCTTAATATGTTTTCATTCATTCTGTCTCACGAAAAGAATATCTGTTAATGTATTTCAAGTCTTCGCAGACATTAACAGATTCAGTCTCCACTGCGGAGAAAATGTCAACATGACTGCAAATGAACTTTGGGCCGCGTTGTCGGCTAAAATTAAGGCAATTATCGATGCAAACTCTTATTCAATCTGGATTGAGAGAATCAAACCGGTTGAATTATCAAAAGAGAAACTTATCCTCTCCGTCGATGACGAGTTTGCCCAAGCGTGGCTTCAGGATAACTACCTCAAGCTTTTCTCGCAGGTCCTTTCCGCTGCTTTTCCAAATGAAAACAGGGAAATCGTGATCAAAGTCACGACTGCAGGAACTCCGCTTATGCCTCCGGAACCTCCCGCACCCGTGAAGATCAAGCCGGCACAAACGCAGAAACAACAGGTTCAGACGTCAAAATGCATCGGTGTCCTCAATGAAAACTTCACTTTCGATGAGTTTGTTGTCGGTCCATCAAACAGCTGGGCACATGCCGCCGCCCTTGCCGTTGCCCAGAAACCAGGAAGAGCCTATAATCCGCTTTTCATTTACGGCGATACCGGAATCGGAAAAACACATCTGATGCAAGCCGTCGGAAATAAGATTCTAGAAAAACAGGGAAAAACTGTTGCCTACATTTCCACAGAAACACTGCTCAACGAATATATTACTTCAATTCAAAGCGGATCAACGCTTAATTTCAGAAACAAATACAGGAGTGTGGATGTTCTCCTGATTGACGATATTCAGTTCCTTGCCTCGAAATCAGGTCTCCAGGAAGAATTTTTCCATACCTTTAACGCGCTCTACAACGATAAAAAACAGATTATCATTACAAGCGACCGGCCGGCCTCTGAAATATCGGGTCTGGAGGAGCGCCTCGTCTCACGCTTTAACGCGGGTATGGCCACGCAGATGGAATGTCCAAACTTTGAAACTCGTCTGGCGATTCTGCGCTACAAGCAAGCCTCAAAGGAAAAACCGCTGAGTGACGAAGTCCAGACCTTCATTGCGGAAAATGTTAAATCGAATGTCCGTTCGCTTGAAGGCGCGATGAACCGTGTGATGGGGTATATTGAATTTTCAGGAGGCGAACAGCTCACCGTCGAAAACCTCAGATATATCCTGAAAGATCTTCTTGATAAGGAAAAAGAGGGAGATATCACCCTTGATACGATTCAAAAGGTCGTTTCCGAGTTCTACAACATCAAGAAAACAGACTTGCTCAGCACGGATCGCATGCGTTCAATCGCACTGCCGCGGCAAATCGCAATGTACCTCTCAAGGAAGCTGACCCATGCCTCCTACCCGGAAATAGGAAAGGCATTCGATAAAACACATGGTACAGTTGTTCATGCCTGTGGTCAGATTCAAAGCAGCCTTTCCGTTGATGTCGAACTGCGCCGAAACCTGAAACTCATTGTTGAAAAACTCGGGCAGGACCCTGATTCAATTGAAATCTGATTCATCACCTCGGGCGACCGGAACAACCGGCCGCCCGAAATGTAATAAACAGCATACTCCGGAATCGGGAAAAAAAAGGGTGTCGATAACACTGTGAACAAAATGTCAAAAAGGCTTTCAACTGGTGCGAGGTTATTGACAGCATCCCTAGAAAAAGTGCGCACGTCTGTTGAAAACTCAGAGATATCGACAGTCGTTTTATCAGTCCGCTTTCGGTTAATTTACTGCAATTCGATATTTGTAAAAAGTTGTTAACAGTATTGACATCCCTAATCATAATATTTTCCTTTTCTTTATTTTTTTCATATAATATTTATGTCATGTTTTAACGCAAAAAGATTTGCATGTCAGGAGAAGTTCCATGAAATTTACAATCGAACGCGCAAGTTTTCTTGAAGCCTTGCTCAAGGTTCAGAATGTCGTGCCGGCACGCAGCACACTTCAGATTCTTTCCAACGCCCTTCTGGTTGCGGAAAACGGGACTCTCATGTTGACAACGACAGACCTTGATATCAGCGTCCGTTGCAAAGTCGAGGCCGTTGTCGAGGAAAACGGTGCCACAACCCTGCCGATTCGTCGCCTGGTGAGCATTGTCCGCGAACTTTCCGATACGGCCATCGAGGTCAATGTCGATGATACGGATACCGCGACTCTGCAGTGCGGATCCTCCTACTTCAAAATCGTCGGTCTTCCGATGCGTGATTTCCCGCCGGTTCCCGCTGCTGACGGAACGGTTTGCTTCCATATTGACTCAGGCGTTTTCCGTGAAATGCTCCGTAAGACTTCGTATGCCGTTTCGACGGACGAGACACGCCGCATCCTGACGGGCGTCCTTCTGTCCTTCAAGGACGGCAAGCTTACAACG
>JAZLIL010000122.1:0-8599 GCA_045617405.1 Lachnospiraceae bacterium
AAGCTCGGAAGCCTCATAAACACTGCGTTTCCGGCATCTTTATATGGACTCAATGAGTCCTATTTTTATACTTTTTTCTGTTTTTTTATAAATAACACTTCACAAACACCTCCAAAAATGCGGCCGGTTTCTCCCCGCGCAAAAACGCGAAATCATCAAATTCATTTTTTGGAGGTATTCACATGAACCGAATTGAAATCTGTAAAAACATCATTCAATCAATTAAGGATTATATCACCAATCCAACTATGATTGAAGCCCACAGGGTAAAAAATCACTTCGTCCGCAATCGGAAACTGACCATGCAGCAGGTGATACAATATCTGTTCTATTCCAGCAAGTCACGTGTGCGTGTAATCGTGGTCAAACTTCCTGACGGATCAAATGAATTTCTTGCAACCAACCTTTTTGATGAAACAATCGCAAAAGACATGTTCCGTGAACTCTACTTCTACAGATGGCCTGTTGAAACCAAATATCAGGAACTCAAGAGCAGATTTCAGCTTGAAGAGTTCAACGGAGCCACAAAGACCGCTGTTTATCAGGAATTCTACATCAACCTGCTTCTTTCAAACCTTTCATCGCTCATTAAGAACAATGCAGACGACATGATAACTACATGTGCAAAAGCATCTAACAGGCACCGCTATCAGGCAAACAGAAGCTTCATCATAGGCCGTATCAAGACAGTCCTTCCGCGCATTCTCATCAGAGATCCTGCTTGGAGATATCGATATTGGTGTGACACAGGATATTAAAGACGCTAGCTGCTTTTTTCGTTTTTCGTTTTTGTGTGTCTGTCAATGCTTGAATCGGAAACTGTTTTATGATAAAATCAATCCACAGAAGTCTGTATTTTGGATAATGAACGGGAATCTGCCCGCGAAGTTAATTTTCGGGCAGTTCACAAGGATTACTATGAGAAGAAGAATGGAGACACCCTACGAGGAGAAGGCGCGGCGCGAGTATGGAGATATACTGGTGGGGCTTTTGTTCCTTGTTGTTTTTATTGCTGCAGGTCTTGCCTTTGTTGTGCACTTCAGACCGCTCTATTTCAGCAACATAAAGTGGCTGAAGCTTGAAGAAATCACAGGCATCAGCAGTGTTGTTATCAAATCAGATTATAATGCACTGATAGATTATCTGAACCCGTTTTCAAACGGAGAACTTGTCTTTCCGGCACTTTCATCTTCGGTTAACGGTCTGGCTCATTTTGCCGATGTGAAGCTTATATTCCGCATTGTGTACATTGCGGGAGCTGTTTCGCTTCTTACACTTGCAGTTGTCATCTTCTTTAAGGTGAAGAAAGGAAAGTACGGGTATCTGCGTACGTCGTCAATCATCACCGCGTCGATTCCGCTCATCTTTACATCATGTATTGCAGTGGATTTTTCAAGCGTGTTTGATTTCATTCACCGGGCACTGTTCGGAAACGATAACTGGCTTCTTAACCCGATAGCCGACCCGATTGTTGAACTTTTGCCCGAGACCTATTTTTTGGAGTGCAACATCATTATCATAGCCGGCTGTCTCATCGGAAGCCTCGTTCTCTATCTGATTTTCAGAAGAAAGCGGAGCCGTCTGAACACAAAGAGTCTGATGCCGAAGAAGATGAACTACTATTACTGACAGTATGAAGGTTAATAAATTGCGTGAATCATTTTGCGGAGGTAGATAATGAAGAGACAGGATTATTTGTCATGGGATGAGTACTTTATGGGAATTGCCCTGCTGTCTGCGGGGAGGAGCAAGGACCCTAATACTGCTGTCGGTGCATGCATCGTGGACAGCGACAACAGGATCATGTCTGTCGGTTACAACGGCATGCCGAGGGGCTGTTCCGACGATGAGTATCCCTGGGGGCGCGATGGCGGCAACCTTGAGACGAAGTACTACTATGTCTGCCACGCAGAATTGAATGCGATTTTGAACTACAATGGAGGAAGCATGAAGGGAGCGAAGGTCTACACTACGCTCTTCCCCTGCAATGAGTGTACGAAAGCACTAGTGCAGAGCGGCATCAGTGAGGTTATCTACCTTTCCGACAAGTATGCGGGAACTGATTCAACGATTGCCGCGAAGAGGATGTTTGCTTCGGCGGGAGTGACCTGCCGGAAGTATGAGCCTTCAGGCAAGAGCTTCGGCGTGGAACTGTAATCGCCTGAGGATTGTTATGAGTAAAAAGCTGTTTATTGCCGAGAAGCCGAGCGTTGCAAGAGAATTTGCAAACGCTCTGAAGGAAAAATTCAGGAAGGCTGACGGATTTATGGAATCGGATTCGTACGTTGTCACCTGGTGCGTGGGGCATCTCGTGACGATGAGTTATCCGGAGGTTTATGATGAGAAGTTTAAGAGGTGGAGTTACGATACTCTGCCTTTTATTCCCGAAGAGTACCGCTACGAGGTCATTCCCGATTCAGCGAAGCAGTTTGCGACGGTAAAGAGACTGCTTAACCGTGAGGATGTGTTGTGCATCTACATCTGCACCGACTCCGGACGTGAAGGAGAGTACATCTACCGCCTTGTCGATACGATGGCAGGAGTGCCTGCGGGCAAGGAAAGAAGAAGAGTCTGGATTGATTCCCAGACCGAAGAAGAGGTTTTACGAGGCATCAGGGAAGCAAAGCTTTGGGATGAGTACGACAGCCTGAGTGATGCTGCCTACCTTCGTGCCCAGATGGACTTCCTGATGGGCATCAATTTTTCACGTGTTCTTACTTTGAAGTACGGGAACACCATAAAAGATTTTTTCCGCACCGACAGACGAAACGCAATCAGTGTCGGTCGCGTCATGACATGTGTACAGGGCATGGTTGTAAGAAGAGAACGCGAGATCAGGAGCTTCCAAAAGACGCCTTTCTATCGTGTGCTTGCAGGATTCCTGCCCGAGGGAGGAAAGTTCTTCGGTGAGTTCCGCGCAGTTGAAGGATCAAGGTACTTCGGAACGCCTGTCATGTACAAGGAGAACGGATTCAAGGAAGAAGAGACGGCACGCGCTCTCATCGCTTCGCTTGAAAAGAGCGGGAGAAGGGATGATAGCGGTAATCTCCTCGCAAGTATCTCGTCAGTCGAGAAGAAGAAGGAGAAGAAGAACCCTCCTCTTTTGTTCAATCTTGCGGAGCTTCAGAACGAGTGCTCGAAGTACTTCAAGATCAGTCCCGAAAAGACTCTTGAGATAGTGCAGGAGCTTTACGAAAAGAAGCTCGTAACATATCCGAGAACGGATGCGAGAGTTCTTTCTACAGCAGTAGCAAAAGAGATTTCAAAGAACTTAAGCGGACTTACCAGGCTTCCCGGAGCCGGTGAATTCGCTGCCCAAATCCTTTCGGAGAAGAGCTACGAAGGAATTTCAAAAACACGATACACAAACGACAAGCTGATAACGGACCACTATGCCATTATTCCGACGGGCCAGGGACTTTCGGCACTAAAAGGGCTTTCATCGCTTTCTCAGAAGGTCTACTCGAAGATTGTCAGGAGGTTCCTCGGGATTTTCTTTCCTCCCTCAGTCTACAGGAAGGTCGCAATCGTTATGAGCATTGAAGACGAGTCGTTCTTTGCAAGCTTCAAAGTACTTGAGGACGAAGGATGGCTGAAGGCCGCCGGACAGGTTAAGAAGCAGGAGGATGACGAACCGTCGGTGGGTGCTTCCGGTACTTCGCCACAAGCTGACGGTGAAAATGACGGTTCGGGCACTGTACCCGGTGATGAAGAGGAGCTTGAGCTTGGACCCGAGTTTATGGAAAAGCTTGAAAAGCTGAAAAAGGGGATGGACCTTCCGGTATCCGGATTCTTTGTAAAGGAGGGAGAGACATCACCTCCGAAGCGCTACAATTCGGGATCGCTGATTCTTGCGATGGAAAATGCCGGACAGCTGATTGAAGATGAAGAGCTTCGTGCTCAGATTAAGGGAAGCGGTATCGGAACAAGTGCGACAAGAGCAGAGATATTAAGCAAACTTGTCAGGATAGACTACTTAAAGTTAAACGGGAAAACGCAGATTATTACTCCCACATTGACGGGAGAAATGGTTTTTGACATTGTCGAGGCCTCGATACGGTCACTTTTGAGTCCCGAGCTGACAGCAAGCTGGGAAAAGGGTCTTTCATATGTGACAGAGGGCACGATAACAAAGAAAGAGGCAGATGAAAAGCTGAATTCTTATGTTAGAAAATGGACAGGTGCAGTCATGGGACTCACCAATGAACGGTTGCTTATCAACTGTTTCAATAACGATGCAAGGGCCTACAGAAAACAGGCCGGGAGGCAGCTATGATTACTTTTTATGCTGAAACCAACAGAATTCTCCAGATTGCTCTTTCTGCACTGATGCTTGTGAGCGGAACTACGGCGTACCTGCTGACGAACCGTCTGACAACAATAGGCGGTGAAGGAATAAATCTCCCTCGAACGAGGATGCTTGCGTTTGTTTCAATGATTTGGAATTTCGGTTACGGTCTTCTTCCTTTCTGTACGACCGTGACGGCGGCGCTTGTCTGCAAGGGTATAGGTCAGATTTCACTGCTTTTGTATGCTGCGATAGTGCCCGGCTTCATTATAGAGCTTCTCTGGGATCAGGAAACATCGAAGAGGTACACGCCGATTACAAGAGTCCTCATTGTTTTTTCCGTTGTTCTCTGGGTATTTATCAGTGATCCGTCCCAGACGGAATTCGTCTCATCAGTAATCGGAACCTCATTCCTGACTAACATTACGGTAGCAAGAGCAATTCATGCAACCTATGTTTCGCTTGCTATTGCGAGCAGTATTCTGCTTGGTTACAGAAAGCTGACAGACTCAACGACTGTCAGCGAAAAGAGGATGGCGCGCGGAATCCTTGTGAGCAGCCTCATTTTTTTTCCGGTAGTCGGAGTCTTTGATGTTGTATTTCCCATAATAGGAATTCCGGCACTTCTGATTTCGGGAATTGCACCCTCTGCCCTGATGATCTACATAAACATTTTTGCCGAACGTTATCATGCCTACGGCGTTACCGATGACAATCTCGGTAAAATCGTCTACAAGGCATGCGGTACTCCAATGTTTGTTACAAGAGCCAACGGAACCATTTTTAAGGTAAGCCGAAGCGCAGAGGCGTTTCTTACAATGAATGAGAACGAGCTGACGGGGCGTATTTTTGAAGAGATCTTCATATTCGATGAGAGCACAAGAGAGGAGATGCGAGGAGACAACAACGAGCGCAGTTTCAACATTAATGCCCGTTGTATGCTCAACGAAAAGATCTGCTCCGTCTCGGTTTCAATAGTAAACGATAAATATGGCGACTGTCTGTGCCGTGTCATGTTCGTAAAGGACATGACGAGCGAGATGCTCATCATGCAGCAGCTCGAGGAGAGCAAGCAGGATGCTATTGCCGCAAGTGCGTCAAAAAGTGCGTTCCTTGCGAATATGTCTCATGAAATCAGAACTCCCATCAATGCCATTCTGGGAATGGATGAGATGATTCTGCGTGAGGCAAAGGACAAGACTCTGAAGAATTATGCTGCAAACATTCAGAGCGCAGGAAGAACACTTCTTGCCCTCATCAATGATGTACTTGATTTCTCAAGGATTGAATCGGGCAAAATGGAGATTATCTCTGCCGATTACGACACGAGCTCAATGATTAACGATCTTGTCAGCATGACAACTATCCGTGCCAATGACAAGGGACTTGAGTTCAAGCTTGAGGTTCCGCAGGACTTCCCCGCTGAGCTTTACGGTGATGAAGTCAGAATCAAGCAGGTTATTACGAATCTGCTCACAAATGCAGTTAAGTACACTGACACCGGAAGTGTCACCCTGAGCCTGGGATGGAGAAAGGTATTTGAGGATGAAATCGAACTTACCTGCACCGTTACAGACACAGGCGCGGGAATAAAGAAGGAGGATCTTGAAAATCTGTTCTCGGCATTTACGAGAATTGATGAGAAGAAGAATAAGAACGTCGAGGGAACAGGTCTCGGACTCAGCATTACACAGCAGCTTGTGCGGCTGATGAACGGAAAGCTTGACGTTGAGAGCCGCTACGGTCAGGGATCGAGCTTCAGGGTTATTGTGCCTCAGAAACGTGTTGGAAGCGAGGATATCGGAAGCTTTGAGGAGAGCTACTTAAGAAGCGGTGAAAACAGAAAGCGTTACCGTGAGAAATTTGTTGCTCCCGACGGAAAGATACTGGTTGTCGACGATAATGAGATGAATCTTCTTGTCGTTAAAGGGCTTCTAAAGAAGACCAGACTTCAGATTGATACGGTTCTCAGCGGAGTTGAGGCACTTGTCAAGGTTACAAGGACAAGGTACAACGTAATCCTGATGGACCACATGATGCCGGGACTTGACGGTATCGAAACATTCCGTCTGATGAAGGAACAGGACAACAATCTTTCAGTCGGCGTGCCTGTCATTGCCCTTACCGCCAATGCTGTTTCGGGCGCGAAGGAACGTTACATCGACGAGGGCTTCACGGATTATCTTTCAAAACCGATTGAGGGCAGCAAGCTCGAGGAAATGCTTATAAAGTACCTGCCGGAAAGACTTGTGAAGTTTGTTGAGGATGAGGAGGCGTCTGAGGTAATCAGGCCTGTAATCAGTAAAAAGAAGGAACCGAAGGAAAAGCTTATCGATGATAAGGTAGGCCTTTCATATAGCGGGAACGACGAAGAGAACTTTGCAACCTTCAAGCAGCTGTTTAAGGACATGGCACAGGCAAAGCAGGCAAGTATTGAGGAAGCCTATGCAAACCGGATGTGGGAGGATTACCGCATCTATGTTCATGCTTTAAAGTCTACGTCTCTGAACATCGGCGCGGTAAAGCTTTCCGAATCGGCCAAGGCCCTTGAAAAAGCGGCTATTGACGGAAATCTTGATTACATAGGAGCAAATCATGAGTCAGTCATGAGACTGTATCGTCGGGTTGTTCTTGAAATAGGCGGCGATGATGAGGAAGAATCGGATTCAGATGAGCCGGGAGAGGACGATTGGCAGGAGGGTCGTGTCGAGACATCAAGGTCAGGCGGAACGGAGATTGCGGTTCTCGACCTTCTCCGCTCACTTGAGGAAAAGCTTCATGAGTTCAGGCTTGTGGATGCCGAAGAAGTAATCGGAGCGTTAGGTGAGAAGCTTACCGATCCTGCTCCCGCGTGGTACGGCAACATCGAACAGATGATAAAGGATTTCCGCATCGATGAGGCCGAAAAATATGTTTCAGCTGTCATTACGAAGCTTGAGCGCTGAGAAATGACAACTCAATTGACAAAGGACTGAACGGCAAACGGGATCTTTTGCAGGTAATTCCGGACGAACGGATTCCTGATTAAAAATGCCGGTTTAGAATAAAAAAGTAAAGAAGGGTTTTGATGTGTTAACAGAAGTTCTCCCGGATTCCATGATCTTTTCGATGATTGCGGGATTTGCAGTGTCATTTGTTTTGATAAAGCTTTTTATGAACCGCCTTCCCCGCGACGCCGGACGTGCGTTTGCAGTGAACGGTCAGCTCTCTGTCGGAAAACTGAGGGGCGCCGGGCTTATTATGATGATTGCGTTTGCAATCACGGTTCTTCTCTTCGGAAATGTTACCATAGAGAATGTCATCTACATTCTGGTAATTGAAGCGTCAATGCTTACGGGGTACCTTGACGACAGATCGGGTAAACCGTGGGGAAGAGTGAAAAAGGGACTTGCGGACCTTGTGATTGCGCTTGCCGGGGCAGTCAATTTTGTATTTTTTAACGGTTCGGTAATAAAGGGCTTCTTCTTTGACTACAGCATTACGATTCCTGCGTGGCTGATGGTTATTATTCTGGTGGCATTTATCTTCGGATCGATCAATGTGACGAACTGTACTGACGGTGTCGACGGGCTTTGCGGCAGCCTCTGCATAGCATCAATGCTCACGTTTTTCGTTATTCTTACAAGAACAGCCCCCGGGGTAACGCAGGATTTTGGCGGAATGATTCTTGCAATGTGCGGAATCATTGCAGGTTACCTGGTTTTCAACTGCTCTCCGAGCGTGCTTCTTATGGGTGATGCCGGATCGCGTGCACTTGGCGTATTTCTTGCCATAGCGGCATTTAAGACTGGAAATCCGCTAAGCTTCATTCCTGTCTGCTTAGTCATCCTTGTTGACGGCGGACTCGGGTTGATAAAGATCCTTGCGATTAAAATCCTGAAGTTCAATCCCATGAAGAATTTGAGAACCCCGCTTCACGACCATTTCAGAAAGAATAAGGGATGGTCAGACACTCAGACAGTGGCACGGTTCCTTATTGCACAGTGTTTTATTGCGGTCTGTGTGATTTACCTGATTTTCTGAGGCATGCAGCCCGGATTCGACGTTTGTTGAAAATCGTATGTTTTTTTTGCTCACGGCGCTAAAAAGTATGAAAAGAATAAACCTATCAAAAAAGAATAACAGGTGGTGGCTGATAGACAAAGCTTTCATTTCTCTTTTTATCACCGGTATGAGCATTGAACTTTCACATGTTGGAGCAGGCCTTGTCGATGGCATGATGGTTGGAAGTTTTCTGGGGCCGGATGCACTGGCAGCAGAAGGAATTGCTCATCCGATATACAGCATTATAGGAATAATGAGTGGAATGCT
>JAZLIL010000123.1:0-7267 GCA_045617405.1 Lachnospiraceae bacterium
ACCCTCTGACTCACCGTAAAGCTGCTTCCACCACTCTGAAACGTAGTGAAGTGACGGCTCATAGTTCGCCAGAACTTCGATTGACTTGCCCTTTCTCAAAAGGATGTTTCGTACTGCTGCATAGAGCAGTGCGTCATTTTCTTCGAAGGATGCGGTAAGGCAATGATTTCTCATGTCTGCAGCACCTTCCATGAGCTTAATGATATCTGCGCCGCTGACTGCGATGGGAAGAAGACCGACTGCCGTGAGAACAGAAAAACGTCCGCCGACATCATCAGGTACTACGAAAGTCTCAAAGCCTTCCTCTGTTGCCAGCTTCTTTAACGATCCTCTTGCCTTGTCGGTTGTACAGTAGATTCTCTTTCCTGCCTCTTCCTTACCGTACTTCTCGATGAGCTTTGCCTTTAAAAGTCTGAATGCTATTGCGGGCTCGGTTGTTGTGCCCGACTTGCTGATCATGTTGATTGAAAAATCTCTGTCACCGATTACTTCGATGAGGTCCTTAAGATATGTCGAGCTGATGGAATTTCCGGCAAAGTAGATTTCAGGTGTCTTTCTTACGGATGCCGGAACGCTGTTGTAAAAGCTGTGACGAAGGAACTCGATGGCAGCTCTTGCTCCAAGATATGATCCTCCGATTCCGATTACCACGAGGACTTCCGAATCCTCTCTTATCTTCTTCGCTGCCTGCAAAATGCGGGCAAACTCTTCCCTGTCGTAGTTAACGGGGAGATCCACCCAGCCTACGAAATCATTGCCGGCTCCGGTCTTTCCGACAAGCTCCTCCTTTGCTGCAAGGACGCTTTTTTTGATGAGTGAAACCTCATCATCCCTGATAAATTCCTTTGCTGCAGAATAATCAAAACTAACCTTTGACATAATTTATCCTCCTTTTGCCGCTTATTGCAGCTTTGCTTTTTAATTTTCACAGGCCGCCGCATACATCAGGATGGCCGCTGCTACAGAAGCATTAAGTGATTCAACCTTTCCCGCCATGGGAATAAAAATCTTCTTTCCGGCTGCCTGCTGCGCTTCCTGTGACAGTCCGTTTCCCTCGTTGCCGATCATGATTGCGGTTTCTCCCTCAAAAGAAACATCGCGGTAAGAGACCGCTCCGTCAAGGCATGCGGCGAGAACACAGATTCCAAGGCGTTCAAGCTCTCTTACTGTCTGCGGCATGTCATCGACTGTGACAAACGGCATCCTGAAAATCGATCCCATTGTCGAGCGGATTACCTTCGGATTGAAGATATCAACTGTTCCCGCCGACATTACGATACCTGTCATTCCGGCGCCTTCTGCCGTTCTGACTATAGTCCCAAGGTTTCCCGGGTCCTGAAGATTCTCAAGCAGTATAAGACGCGCCGGTCTTGTCTCAAGGATGCTCTCAAACGAATAGTCCGGTTTCTCAACAACAGCAAGGATTCCCTGCGGCGTAACAGTTTCGGAAATCGAATTAAAAAGAGAAGCCTTGACTGTCTCAAAGGGAATCCCGCCGAAATATGCTTCGCCGGGGCCTTCTGTCAGAAGCCTCTCATAAAAATCCACGGATACCAAAACCTGACGAACCTTAATCTTCTCGTCGTCACGTGCCTCCTCGAACATTTTTCTGCCTTCGGTCACAAAAACGCGCTGTTCATCACGCTCCTTCTTTTTCTTAAGGAGTGCCGAAAGGTTCTTAAGTTGAGGGTTTGACGGTGATGCTAGCATAGTACCTTCTGCTTACGCTGCCATAAGACAGCTTACTTTTTCATTCCTGCAGGATTTACTCCTCTGACGAAGCGGCGAGCTTTGCGGCCTGGTCCGCTGCCGTAAGGCTGTCGATGATTTCCTGAATATCTCCGTTCATGATATCATCAAGACGGTAGGAATTAAAATGGATTCTGTGATCCGTACAGCGTCCCTGAGGGAAATTGTAGGTTCTTATTTTCTCGGAACGGTCGCCTGTCCCGACCTGGCTCTTTCTGGCTGCCGCCTCGGCATCGTGAGCCTTCTCAAGTTCAAGCTCGTAGAGCTTTGCACGAAGAACCTTCAGTGCCTTATCCCTGTTCTTAAGCTGTGACTTCTCATCCTGACATGAAATGACTATTCCGGTAGGAATGTGGGTCAGACGTACTGCAGAGTCGGTAGTGTTAACACACTGTCCGCCGTTTCCCGATGCACGGAAAACATCAAATCTGCAGTCATTCATATCAAGTTCAACATCCACTTCCTCTGCTTCGGGCATTATCGCCACCGTAGCGGTAGACGTGTGAATTCTCCCTCCGGATTCCGTCACGGGAACACGCTGAACGCGATGAACACCGCTCTCGTACTTAAGCTTCGAGTAGGCACCCTTTCCTGTGATCATGAACACAGCTTCCTTGATAGCGCCGATGCCTGTCTCGTTAATGTTTATCGTCTCTGTCTTCCAGCGTTGGGAATCTGCATACTTCTGATACATTCTGTAGAGCTCGGCTGCAAAAAGTGCAGCCTCGTCTCCGCCTGCGCCGCCTCTTATTTCAACAATAACGTTCTTGTCATCGTTGGGGTCCTTGGGGAGGAGCAGAATCTTAAGCTCATCCTCGATTACTTCAAGCTGTGTCTTGGCTTCCGAGAGCTCTTCCTTTGCAAGTTCACGAAGTTCCTCATCGCTTTCCGAATCAAGAAGCTCAAGGCTCTCGTCGATGGTATCCTTACACCTCTTGTACTCGCGGTATTTTTCAACTATCTCCGACAGATCGTTCTGTTCCTTCATCAACTTACGAAAACGCTGCTGATCAGAAGCCACATCCGGCTCCGAAAGCTCATTCTGAATCTCTTCGTACTTTCTGATAAGGTCCTCTAATTTATCAAACATTACTTCCTCCGAATGACAGCCGTTCAAGGCGTCATTTAATCAATCCCGGTCATCTGTTTCTTTCTTTTTCCTGTCGGCAACAAACGTATCAAGCGCCTTCAGAATCTCATCGGATTCATCCTCGTCTGCCATGTTTACAAGTCCGCCGCGGCTCACCGATATGTCCGCTCTGCTTTCGGGAGGAATAATAGCCTTCTTGGCCACATCGCTTCTCTTAGATGCTTCTTTCTTCTCTTCCTTCTTTGATGCGCCGCGAAGCTCGGCCACCTTCGGCCTGTCACCGCCCTCACCTTCCTCAGGCTCATCGATTCGCTTCTTTGCCTCTTCCTGTACCTCATGGAGAGCTGCTCTTCTTGCCGCATCCTCCTTCGCTGCCTCGACCTTTCTTGCTGCCTCGGCCTCATCTGCGGCCTTCTTTGCCTCTTCTTTTTCACGTTCCTCACGGAACTTCACAAGATACTCATCTACATCAAACACGGCAACAACAGATGCAATACCTACCTCAATCATATCGTCATCGGGTTCGCACGTCGTCATGCCCTGAAGCCACATTCCGGGCTTGGACAAAATCCTTGCCGCTGCAGAATCGCTGTTTCCGGCGTATCTGATGAATTCATATGAAAAGCCTGCAATAACGGGAATGAAAACGATTCTGAGCAAAAGCCTCAGCCATGCCGTGTCGGTTCTTATAAAAATGAAAACTATTACGCTGAAAAGCGCAACCACGAGCAGGAAGCTTGTTCCGCAGCGTCTGTGTTCTCTTGACTGCTTCTTTACATTTTCTACAGTCAGTTCAAAACCGTTTTCAATACAATTGATGCACTTGTGCTCGGCTCCGTGGTAACAGAATACTCTGTGAATCTCCTTCATCTTTGAAATTGCAAAGATGTAACCGACGAGCATAATTACACGAATAACGCCCTCGATTATCGCAAGGAACACACCCGATTCAATATACCTTGAGATAAGCTGCGAGATTCCGAAAGGAACAAGCATGAAAACAGCAACCGCGATCAGGATTGACAAGACGAGCGTAAGAGCCATTTCCTGCTTTTCCTTCTTCTCGCTTTCTGCCTGCGCCTTCTCGCGTTCTTCTCCCTCAAGAGCTTCAATGGCAGCCTTCTTCTTTGCGCTCTCCTCGTCATCAATGAACGATGCCGAAAACTCCAGGGCACCAAGACCGAGCTTCAGTGAATCAACAAACGCCACTACACCTCTTACGATGGGAATCTTTAAGAATTCAGGCCTGTGATCACTGCTGCTGCAGGGCTTAACATCGGTAACAATCGTTCCGTCGGGCTTTCTGACAGAAACGGCATACCTGTCATTATTGCGCATCATCACGCCTTCCATTACGGCCTGTCCGCCAATTCCGGATGACTTCATCAGCAACCTCCTGCATATAACAAAAAAGCAGAGAGTGTTTCCCGTCCGCCGGAATACAGCGGACCTCTGCTTTCACGAAAAAAGGTTGAGATACAAAATACCTCAACCTTATCATTGACTCTTCTCTTACTTACCGGTAAGACCGTACTTACGGTTGAACTTATCAATAGCACCACGTGCCTGCGTTGCCTTCTGCTGGCCTGTGTAGAAAGGATGGCACTTGGAACAGATTTCTACGTGAATCTCAGGCTTCGTTGAACCTGTTACAAACTCGTTACCGCAGTTGCAGGTAACCTTGCACTCATAGTACTTGGGCTGGATATCAGCTTTCATTTCTTTCACCTCTTAATAATAAACTAGTTTATGTACATATTTGTATACTGCAATGTACCGTAAACAAACAGCTTTATCAGTATATCACGCAGTTTTTTTATTTGCAAGAGTTTTTTCACAAAGATCTCCTGACGTTTGTCTCGAGAAGCTTGCTGAAACCAAGCCAGTCGGAGGCTTCGTCCGAACCCTCGATAATTTCCCTGAAGGTTTCCATCTTAGCGTCGAGGTTGTCGGAAAAGAAGAGCGCCATTGCTTCGGCCATAGCCGGAACCTTCGGTGAACCGTAGTCGAGCTGGCCGTGATGTGCAAGGATGCAGTGAACGACCTCATTTGAAAGCTTCTTCGGGAAGCCGTCGATTGCCGAAATCTTTTGCGACACCTTGTTCGCACCGATCATGATATGTCCGAGCAGATTCCCCTCGTCGGTGTAATCGTTATCGGGGAAATCCGACAGCTCCTCAATCTTTCCGATGTCATGAAGCATTGCCACTGTGATAAGAAGCTCTCTGTTGAGATACTCATACTTTTTTCCATAAAAAGCGCAATTCTGCGTCACTGAGAGCGTGTGCTCAAGCAGTCCCCCTATGTAGCCGTGATGAACACTCTTTGCTGCCGAACGCCTCTTAAACTCGCTGATAAAGTGCGCATCATCAGTAAAGAAGGCGTCAAGGAGTTTCGAAAGATAGGGATTCTTAACCTGAGCCTTATACTCCATGAGTTTCTTGTACATTTCATCTATGTCGTATCTCGATACCGGAAGATAATCGGAAACCACGTACTCACCCTCACGGCACTTGCGGACACGGTCGCACTTCAGCTGAAGCTGTCCCATATAAACCGTCACACTTCCCGATACGAAACAGTAATCATGGGCTTCGAAATCATCGATTCCGCCGTTTATATCCCAGATCTTTGCGTCGAGAGTGCCTGTTTTATCCTGCAGAACCACCGAAATATACGGCTTTCCGTTCTTCGACTTAAGCTGCTGGCACTGCTTTACAAAATAAATCTCATTTACTGCTTCACCTTCACGAATGTCCTTTATATACTTCATTACTCTCTGTTCTCTCCTTTATCTTTTCCCCGCTGTAAGTGTAACTTCCTGCTCTTCGTTCTTTATCGGGTTAAATAGCTTCACCTTTATTTCCTGACCTTCATCATAGCGCCAGAGAATTCTGTCGAACTGTGCAATGTTGCTGATTGCAACGTCATTCATGGATGTCAGAACGTAGCCGCGGCGAAGACCTGCTTCCTCGGCAGGACTTCCGCCAACGACCTCAGTGATGTAGATACCGTTAATAATCTGCATGTCGGCAAGAACGCTCTCGGGCATATCCTTGACCATGATTCCGACAGATGCGATCGGCTGGTCGTTTAGAAGATGCTCAAGAACAAGCTTCGCACCGTTTGCCCAGATACAGGTGTTCATGTACTCATTAAGTCCCGTGCGCATCTTCCGGGATATGAGGCCGAGAAGCTCGCCGTCATACGAAAGGACAATGCCGCGTCCGTACTCATTGTCGACGATGTCAGTGTTAAAGAGCGTCACCGTGCCGTCCATAACCGGATAGATACTTCCCGAGCTTGACACAAAGCCTGTCAGAAGCGACCCGAAGTATCCGTTAGGACTTCCGAGCGCCACAATCGGAGTTCCCGTCGTAGGAACCGCACTGTTGGCTATCAACGCCGGCTCGATGAACTCAAGATCTCCCTCATCAACGTCGGCCTTTGAAACGGCAAGAATCAGCATATCAAAATCTTTGTCGAAAGCATAGGGCCTTGCCCCGTAGGTCTTGTCATTTCGAATCGTCACACTCAGGTTTTCATATTCAAGAAAATCCGAATAGTTGGCAAGAATCAGAAGTTCCACACCGTTATCCGCAAGAAATACCCCGGGGTAGCTTGCTGATGTGGTAATCTGCTCGTCAAGCCAGTTCATGTTCTTTGTAGACCCGGTAACGCAGAACAGGTAATGCTCTGCTGCCTTGGCAATGTCTGCAGGCGTGACGGGCTGCTCTTCTGCCTCTTCTTCGCCTTCCTTCGCTTCACCCGGCCGGGTGCCGTCCGCTTCCGCCGTATTCAAAACGACTGCGGCGTTTTCCGAATCATCTATATCTTCGGGACTGTTCTCATCCGTGACAGTCTTCGGCCGGTCAACGCTGTCGTGCTGAATTTCTGCGGGCTTTCCGGATTCTTTGTCTGCCTGATTATTTACGTTCCCGGCAGTATTTTGCGTTTCGGCCGATACGGTCATACCGCCCGAAGCATTCGCCTCTTCCTTATCAAGAACAACCCTTGCTTTTTCCGTTTCCTGTTCCGGTACAATCTTCAGACCCAGCCTTTTGAGCAGGGTGCTGTCGGTTTTCACAAACACGACTCCCGCAACCAATCCGAAAACGCAGGCCAGCACCACAGTCAGTACTACCTGGCCGATAATCTTCCTGATTTTCTTACTCTTCCTGGTAGAAAGGACCGTCTCCTGAACCACCTGGTCACTGCTACCGTTTTTGTCAAAATTCTCTTCCATACAGATTCCCCCTGCCGAATCAACGGCAACTGTAAGCCGCTAGACCATAGTCAGCGTAAACGAAAACTCCGTACCTGCACCTTCTGTACTGATAACAGAAATGTTCTCATCGTGGGCGGTTATGATTTCTTTGACGATGGAAAGCCCAAGGCCGGTGCCGCCGATTTGACGGGAATGGCTCT
>JAZLIL010000124.1:0-5808 GCA_045617405.1 Lachnospiraceae bacterium
CATCTACGGTCTCACCGAGACCTCAGGCCCCGGTGTCGCCTTCGAGTGCTCAGCGCAGCACGGCATGCACATAAATGAGGACAACTTTATCGCAGAGATTATCGATCCCGAGACAGGCGAAGTACTTCCTGACGGAAGCAAAGGTGAGCTTGTCTTCACATCGATTACGAAGAGAGCCTTCCCGCTCCTTCGCTACCGCACGCGCGACATCTGTGTTCTTTCACGAGAGAAGTGCTCATGCGGCAGAACTCTTGTAAAAATGACAAAGCCTATGGGCAGAAGCGATGACATGATGATCATCCGAGGAGTCAATGTATTCCCTTCGCAGATTGAGACAGTTCTCATCAGGGAAGGCTACAACACCAACTACCAGATTATCGTTGACCGCGAGAACAACACGGACACCCTCGACATCAACGTCGAGCTTACCCCCGACAGATTCTTCGATACCGTCCGTGAAGTTACCGCCAACGAGAAGCAGCTCGCTTCCGCAATCCACACCATGCTCGGAATAACGCCGAAGGTTCATCTTCTTGCACCCAAGCAGATTGAACGAAGCGAAGGCAAGGCAGTGCGCGTAATCGACAGAAGAAAGCTTCATGACTGATCAGCTCTTCTTTTGAAAAACACGCAGCCACTGACTCAAAGCAAACAGTAAATCATCAGGACAAGGAGGGTACATTATGGCAATCAAACAAATCTCAGTCTTTATCGAAAACAAGCGCGGTGCTCTCGGCGAGATTACCGACATCATCGCCAGAGAGGGCGTTGACCTTCTTGCTGTTTCTCTTGCTGACACGGCAGAGTTCGGCATCTTCCGAACAATCGTGTCAGATACCGAAAAGGCCAAGGCAGCTCTTTGCGCAAACAACTTCCTGACAAAGCTCAACACAGTTATCGGTATCAGGGTTTCAAATGTTCCCGGCGGTCTTGCAAAAGCGATCAAGCTCTTAAGCGACAACGGCATGGACATCGAATACCTCTACGACTTTGTCGATGTTAAAGAGAATAAGGCAACAGTCGTACTCCGCCTTGACGACATTGAGAACGCAGAAAAGCTTCTTCGTGAAAACGGTTTTGAGCTGATGTAAATCCGGAGCGAAAGAAGACACAGAGCATTTACTGATGTCAATGACCGTAATCGGTTCCCCGCATGAAAGTGCGATCCGAATAAAATTTAATATAACAATAAACGGGCTGTCCGGTGTCGGACAGCCCGTTTTGATTCAGTTTAATTTATACTTCAAGTGAATCCTTCTTTGAAACGGTAACAGCCTCATTGTAGCAGTCAAACATTGCATTGACCTCTGACATGGGCATCTTGGGTGTAAGAAGGCTCACAACCGGAACAACTATCAGACCGGCAATCATTGCAATCGCGCCGGCATTGATGGGGCTCGTGAAGTTCACGAACATGTTGATAACGGTAATTCCGACTCCACAGACAAAGCATGCCCATACAGATGCCTTTGTAACCTTCTAGCAGTAGAGACCGTAGAGGAAGGGAGCAAGGAATGCGCCGGCGAGAGCACCCCACGAAATACCCATGAGCTGTGCAATGAAGGTGTTCGAATTAAGCGAAATTACAACGCTTGCAACGATGAATACTACTACAAAGACTCTCATGCAAAGAAGCTGCTTCTTCGCGTCAATATCCTTTTTGAAGCTGTCACGGATGAGATCGAGTGTGATTGTGGAGCTTGATGTAAGGACAAGTGATGAAAGAGTCGACATCGAAGCCGAAAGCACAAGAACTACAGTAACACCGATGAGGATGTCGGGAAGCGTTGAAAGCATCTCCGGAACAACGCCGTCAAAGGCCACATTGGCAATGCTGCCGTCTGCGTTGTAAGTTACAAAGTTTGCACTCTCGAAAAGTCTTCCGAAACCGCCGAGGAAATAACTTCCGCAGGAGATAACAAGAGCGAAAAAGGTTGAAATGATGGTTCCCGTTCTTACTGACTTCTCATCTTTAATTGCATAGAACTTATGTACCATCTGGGGAAGACCCCATGTTCCGAGAGATGTTAATATTACTACTCCGAGAAGGCTTCCGGGATCGGGCCCGAAGAAGGAAGCATACGCACCGTTCAGAGTGGGATTTTCAATACTCGCAAGCTGTGTGACAGCACTCATGAAGCCGCCCTTGCCGGCAAGTACTCCCGCGATGATGGCTACGATTCCGACAAGCATGATGATTCCCTGAATGAAGTCGTTGATGGCGGTAGCCATGTATCCGCCGATGATAACGTAGATACCTGTGAGAACAGCCATGCCGATAACACAGTACTCAAAAGGAATATCAAAGGCCATTGAAAAAAGTCTTGAAAGGCCGTTATACACAGATGCGGTATAGGGAATCAGGAACACGAAGGAAATGATGCTCGCCGCAATCTTCAGTGAACTGCTGTTGAATCTCTTCCCAAAGAAGTCGGGCATTGTTGCCGATGAAAAGTAATTAGACATGATTCTGGTGCGGCGCCCTAAGATAACCCAGGCAGCCAGGCATCCGATGAGGGCATTTCCAATGCCGATCCAGGTAGATGCGAGACCGAACTTCCATCCGAACTGTCCCGAATAACCGATGAAAACTACTGCCGAAAAATAGGAGGTACCGTAGGCAAATGCGGTAAGCCAGGGGCCGACGCCTCTTCCGCCGAGAACGAAATCATTAACATTTGTCGCATGCTTCTTTGAATAGATGCCTACTCCGATCATTATTGCAAAGAAAATAACGATCATTGCAATCTTGATAAACAGATCCATAATAGTATCTCCTTTTGTTTGTCTGCTTTTGTACGCTAAAGCGTAACGGTTTAAAGCGTTGCGCTTTAGCGCCAAAAAGAATATAACAGCAATCTTCTCATTTGTCAACTATATATTGACAAATCACTCCTACAAGCGTAATATTGCTTTAGCAATTAAACGCTTTAACGCGATGGTGTGCTTTTGCTCGCATCACATTACTTTTGGAGGACTACTATTATGCCTATCACAGATTTACTTGAACAGAATGCCAGATTGTACGGCAGCGAGGTTGCGCTCGTCGAAGTCAACCCTCAGGTCAGCGAAAGAAAGCGTCTCACATGGAAGGAGTACGACCTTATGCAGCCCACCGTGATGACACACTATCGCCGTGAAATCACATGGGGCGTGTTCAACGAAAAGGCAAACAGATTTGCAAACTGCCTTGTCAACCGCGGTATCAAGAAGGGTGACAAGGTCGGCATTCTTTTGATGAACTGCCTCGAATGGCTTCCCATCTACTTCGGTATATTAAAGACAGGTGCGCTTGCCGTTCCGCTTAACTTCAGATATTCTTCGGATGAAATTGAGTATTGCGTCGACCTCGCAGATGTCAATATCCTTGTTTTCGGTCCTGAATTTATCGGGCGTATCGAGGAAATCTGCGACAAGATTTCAAACAACAGACTTCTTATCTATGTCGGCGACAACTGCCCTTCCTTTGCCGACGATTACAACTCTATGGTTGCCGACTGCTCAAGCTTCTTTGCAACGGTTCCGCTCATTGATGACGATTTTGCTGCAATCTACTTTTCGTCGGGAACAACCGGCTTCCCCAAGGCTATTCTTCATAAGCACAAGGCTCTCTCCCATTCGTGCAGAGTTGAGCAGGCCCATCATCATCAGACTCACGACGATGTTTTCCTTTGCATTCCGCCTCTCTACCACACGGGCGCAAAAATGCACTGGTTCGGTTCTCTCCTTGTCGGTTCAAAGACTGTTCTTCTCAAGGGAACAAGTCCCGAGACGATTATCAGCACGGCTGCAGAAGAGAAGTGCTCAATTGTCTGGCTTCTCGTTCCATGGGCACAGGACATCCTTGTTTCCCTCGACAGCGGCACTATAAAGCTTGAAGATTACGACCTCTCGGCATGGCGACTCATGCACATCGGTGCCCAGGCCGTTCCCCCGAGTCTCATAAAGAGATGGTTTTCATATTTCCCCAACCACAAATACGACACGAACTACGGTCTGAGCGAATCTATCGGACCCGGCGCCGTACATCTTGGAATCGAGAACTCCCATAAGGTCGGATCGATTGGAAAAGCCGGCTACGGTTGGGAAACAAAAATTGTGGATGAAAAGTTTGCCGATGTTAAGCAGGGAGAAGTCGGAGAGCTCTGTCTTAAGGGACCCGGCGTCATGACCTGTTACTACAAGAATCCCGAGGCAACAGCCGAAGTCCTTCAGGGCGAATGGCTCCTCACCGGCGACATGGCAATGGAGGACGAGGACGGCTTCATCTTCCTTGTTGACAGAAAGAAAGATGTCATCATCAGCGGCGGCGAAAATCTCTACCCCGTTCAGATAGAGGACTTCATCCGTACAAATCCCGCAGTATACGACGTTGCAGTCATCGGACTTCCCGATGCGCGTCTGGGCGAAATCGCAGCTGCAATCATCAGCGTCAAGGATGGCTTCTCGCTCTCAGAGGAGGAGATTACCGCATTCTGCACAGAGCTTCCAAGATACAAGCGTCCTCACAAATTTATCTTTGACGATGTTCCGAGAAACGCAACCGGAAAGATTGAAAAGCCCGCTCTAAGAAAACGCTACCAGGCCGAAAAACTTGTTGCCGCACAAAATCAGGGTTGATATGCATCGCTTTCCATAGTAAAATATGTTTACAACCGTCAATCGGAGAAGGAGGAAACATAATGGATAAGGGACATCTCGGTGACGATAAGAACGCATCAGGTCTTGGAAGAACAATTCTGCAGTGTCTTGGCGAGGGAGCTTCGCTGGTCGCACTTATGCTGATCATTGGAAAGCTTTTTCACTGGTATTAAAATCTGATATTTAAAAGAACTCCGAAATGTATGAGAGCATTTCGGAGTTCTTTTTATTCCGTTAATTTATACTTCATCGCTGTATGCTGGTGGGTGATCTCTTTGAAACCGATCTTCTTATACATAGGATAACCGTCCTCGGTTGCATTAAGCTCGACCCTGTCACAACCACTCTCCCTTGCATCTTCGATGAGCATCTTTACAAGTGTTGACGCAAGACCACGATGACGATACTCTTCACGTGTAAAAACATTCATGACGATGCCGACTTTTCCGCCGGTAAAGCTCGGATTCGCAGGTTTTTCAACAGTCACCATAAACGCCGAGGCGATGATGACGCCGTCCTGATCGGCAATATAAGCGGTGAAATCTCTGCCGATGTGCTCTCTGTAGTAACCAGGAAGAATGTTTGCGATCTTTACGCGGGCCTCCTCTGAAATCTCTCCGAAATCAGAAGCAATGTAGCGGAAACGGATGTCTACAAGCCGGTCGATGTAGCTCGCGTCCGCCTTTTTAAATACAATCTCTGAATTATCTGTCACAATACTGCCTCCATCTGTTCTGTCACAATCGTACGCCCTGTATTGCTGAAAATCCTAAGGCGAACATTTTTCCTGAACGAAAGGACGATCTCGGAATCAGCTATTGAAACGTCTGCGACAGTATACACAGGGCAGCTGCCTGTCTCGTGAAACTGCGCGTGGGTACTTGTCTTCGTGATGGTGCCTTTCTCAACGAGTTCACATTCTATATCACTTTGCGACAGTCTGATTCCGTCTTCAAATCTGATTACCATGCCGTCTGCGACAATCTCAACATACTTCGAATAGTAGGACGCGAAAATCGATGTCACATCCTTGCCAATCAGCTGATACAAGCTCTTGAACTCTTTCTTTGAAGCTGCCTTTCCCTTTGTTGCTTTCATGAATCGTCCTCCCAAATGTTACTGGCTTGATTATATCATATGAAATACTTTGATAAAAGAAAATTTGAT
>JAZLIL010000125.1:0-14412 GCA_045617405.1 Lachnospiraceae bacterium
CGCTTCAAGCATCGCCTTGATTTCATCGACCTTGCCTTTTCCGACATATGTTCCCGAATGAACAGCCTCCCTGTTCTGAATTATTCTTCCGACCGTCTCGGCTCCTGCAGTATCCGCAAGCTCCTCAAGTTCATAAAGGAGCCTTCTTGTAAGGTCCTCATCCCCCGTAGAAACAGCAACCAGAATTACTTTTTCCCGTTCCTGTGTGTTATCGTACATTTCTTTCCTCCGCCGGCCGGAAGTGCTTTCCGACCACTGCCCAACTCTGCCTGCCGAAAATGTTTTCCGTCCGCCACCCAACTCTGCCTGCCGAAAATGTTTTCCGTCCGCTACTCAACTCCGCCGGCCGGAAGTGCTTTCCGTCCGCTACTCAACTTTGCCTGCCGCAAGAAACCACTAAATCAAATCTTTCAGTCTGTTCTTCAAAAATTCCATTTCTTTGTCTGCCACAGTGTTTTCAGGGTAATGACCCTGCATTACCTCAAGAAGTCTGTAGGCTTTCTCGTAGTTGCCCTGCAGCTCGGCGACAACAATTGACAACTTTTCGGCTTTGAAGCCGTTTTTGTCGTTCTCCGAAAGCTCGAGTGCCTTCGCTGCATAACCGTTCGCCTTTTCAAGCAGATCCTCTGTTGTAAGCGCATCACCCTCTTTGTCAACTCCGAGGCTTCCGTTTGCACGGACCTTCTTTGCAAGACCGACTGTTATATCGCCGAGACGAAGATACTGCGCAGCGCTGAGCTTTGGCTCGACAAGTGCCATGTAATCCATCAGATCGTTGTAAACCCTGATGGCTTCTGTGATATCCTGTTCCTCAAGCATCTCGTAAAGGCTCATATATACACCGATATCATTCCCCGTGGCCTCATATACAGAATCGCAACCGTTTTCAATACAGTACCTTGTACATGAATCCGTCATATTAATCATCTTGCACCATTCAGCCTTTATCTGATCCTTGTCATCTGAAACTTCGCAGTATCTGAGATGATTTTCAAAGGATTCCTTCTCTTCACCAAGATCTGCATAGGCCTCTGCCAGGCAGAAGCAGAGTGCACCGTACTCTTCACTACCAAGTTTCCTCTTTGCCCCCTCATGCGAGCCGTTGTTTGCCAGCCACGTCTCAAGGACATCCACGGCTCCCCTCGCATCTTCTTCCATCAATAATAAATAGGAAAAACAGATTACACTGTCATAGTCGGTTTCATCATCAGCCAGCCTTTCGAGAAGCTTTGTTTCGGCCGTATCAAAATCCCCGACACTCATAGCCTGCATTGCTTCCTTCTTTGACTGCTTCATGCCGCATCCCGTAAGTATGACCGCCAGGAGCATCCACACTGTTAAATTCACAAAAATCCTGTATTTACCGCTGTCCATAAAAATACCTTTGTTCTTTTATATCAGCTGTCCAAGCTTTATATCGATTCTTCCTTCCGCTGTCAAAAAGTACATTTGTGCCTTTTTCCGGCTATCCGCACTGTATATTGTCACTATATTCTGATGTTTTTATCATTTCCTTTTCATCTGTCCCTTGACTATCCACACTGTATATCGTCAATTAGATTTCAAACTTTACATCTAAATACAACATATAGTTGTCATCCTGTCAAACATGACAATATATAACTCCTTTCTTAAATCTCTCTGCCGCACGCTGCGACAAGGCTTTTGCGGGGGAGACCTTGTCGCAGCACCTGACGAAGTTTCAAGCAAACAAAAAAAAGCGTGTAAAAACGAATTCTCATTTTTACACGCCAGTCTTTGTTGTCACATAACCTATCAGCCGGGAAACAGAGAAAAGATGCCTGCGGCTTCAAGCCCGATCAGAACAAATACAAGGACAAGAACACCAATCATGATACCGATGAAGATGTCAACCTGCTTAACGGTTATGTTAAGCTTGTCGTACATCTCTTCCTTTTTCATCTGCCATCCGTGCCTGGTGCCGTCCTTCTCATCCGGAAATATTTTTTTATCATTATCCATAGAAAATCTCATACAACTTTCTCTATACTCTGCTTTGAAACCCTGACCGTTCGTCACCGTTCGCTTAGGAGAACAGTAATCACAATGGACAGCGAGTCAACCCTTGTACCTGTCTTTGTAATCCTGACTTTTGTCTTCTTGCTGACAGTCAGCTGATACATCTGCTCACATTCAGAGCAAATCATTTTTCTAAAGAACCATTGTATAACATATGCGGGTTTTTCGTCAACCCATCAGGCAAAAGCATTCAGTGGCAAGATACACATCTGATAATTTGTAACAAAAATCATATACTGCCTTGTTGCTGACGGGAGCCAATTGACATGAACGGCGTGACGTCAAGTTGTCCGACAAATTGTCAAACGACCGGGTGAAAAATCTTGACTTTCATACTTTTAAACACTATCATGTTATTATGTATCCAGTATCGAAATCGTGTAGCGAATTCCTGCAATTACCATATCATGATGAAAATATCAGACCGACGCATGCGCAATAGACTTTTTCATATTTTGCTAAAATTACATATACTGTTAACTCTGTCAGTTCTTATTCCGGTTCTTCTTCTGAGCGGATGCGGTAACATAGCTCTGTCTGACGCTTCTGCAGACGCCGTCACCATTGCAACTTCCGGCGAGCCGTACAGATTTTTCCCGCAATCAAAGGGCGGATGCGGCGGTGATGACAACCTCGTACTGTGTAATCTCTATGACTGTCTTTTCAGGCTTGAAAACGACGGTTCTCTGTCGCCCGCGCTGGCGACCTCCTGTGAAGAATCGGAAGTCGGGTTATCCTACACATTCAAAATCCGCGAAGGAGTAACCTTCCATAATGGTTATCCTCTTACGGCAGATGACGTGAAATTCACGTTTGACCTTGGCAGCGAGGGACCTCTCGGGAAAGCACTCTTTATAAATTATGAAAGCAGCGAGGTGCTTGATAAATACACCGTAAGAATCAATCTGTCAGCACCTTACAGTGCATTTCTGTACGGAGCCTCCTCAAGACTCGGCGGCATAGTAAGCCGAATGTATTATGACAAAGTCGGTGAAAGCGGATACATGGAGCATCCTATAGGTACCGGACCCTACAAATTTGTTAATTATGTCAGCGGAGATTATACCCGTCTGGAAGCAAACGAAAACTACTGGAACGGTACACCTGAAATCAAAGCAGTAACCGTGAAAATTGTATCGGACCCGAATACTCAGATTCTTGGACTTAAAAACGGCGATTATGACCTTGTACGAAATCCCCTGATTTCAACTGTTTCAAAGTTTGGTCCGGAGGATAACTGCTGCTTCGATGTTACGGAAGGAACCGGCCCGATTATTCTCTATCTTGCTGAATGGAGCGGTCCCTGCAAGGATATCAATTTCAGAAAAGCCCTTTCCTTCGCAATAAAAAAGGACGATATAAACACCTTTATTTTTGAAAACTATTCCAATCCTCTCGAAGTCAGCATGTGCAAAATGTATGGCGGTTATGTCGATTCCGGAGATGGAGTCAGAACAAACGTGTACGACCCCGAAAAGGCAGCTTACCTGCTGGGACTTTCCGAGTACAGCGGTGAAGCCTTTGAAATTACGGTTCCGAGTGAATCCCAGCTTGAGAGAATCGGAAAAGTAATTCAGGCAGAGCTTCTCGATATCGGCATCAACTGCAAACTTCGAACGGTCGATTCGATGAGCTATAACGAAGCACAGAACAGCCGGAATTACGACTCCATTCTGATAGAGAACATCAGCTCCCTGATTGATGCTGATTCTCTTTCGACACTTCACAGACTTGACCGTTGGGACGATGACCATTGCTACGGTAGGGATGCGCAGATTGCCGCGCTTCTGAATGCCGGCAGAAGCGTTCCCGATGATGAAAGAACTGCCTACTACGTGGATGCATGCAATATCATTCACGATGAGGCATATGAAGTTCCTCTTCTTTCCGATCTTATCACAATCGCCTACAGCAAAAGGCTGTCTGGGGTTGAGGCACATTGCCTGAACTATTGCTATTTTGACGCTATTTCATTTTCAGAGGACAACTAATGACAAAACTGAAGTTTGCAATAAAAAGACTGCTTATGCTTATTCCGGTAATAATCGTTGTTACCTTTATTCTTTATCTCATTCTTGCAGCTGCTCCCGGAAACCTTGCAAGGCAGCTTCTCGGGGATGATGCCACTGAGGAACAGATTCTTGCCAAAACACAGGAGATGGGGCTTGATAAACCTCTTCTTGTACGTTATGGAAATTATATGGCAGGCGTACTCAGATTTGACTTCGGAACAAGCTGGGTTAACGGAGAACCCGTGTTGTCAAGGTTCATACACAGACTTCCGAACACGCTGGCGATATCTGTTTTATCCATGATAGCTGCTGTAGCGATCGGTGTTCCGATTGGTCTTGTTTCGGCAATTAAGCAGTACTCGCTTTTCGATTACGGAAGCAGCGTCGTTGCAATGCTTCTGTTTTCCATTCCTGCCTTCTGGCTCGGAACAATGTGTCAGATTCTGTTCTGCATTACTCTTGGATGGCTTCCTGTATCGGGACTTGACAGTCCGTCAGGTTACATCCTGCCGACAATAATACTTGGTGCGAATACGCTTGCAACGATGATAAGAATGAGCCGTTCAAGCATGCTTGAAGTCATATCCCGTGATTACATCCGTGTTGTAAGAGCAAAAGGTGCCTCTGCTTCAAGAGTCATCCTTAAACACACTCTCCGCAACAGTCTGATTCCGATAATTACACAGATGGGAATCTGTTTTGCGGGAACAATCGCAGGTGCTGTCGTAACAGAAAGTATTTTCGCACTTCAAGGCATCGGCACAATGCTTTTGTCTGCAGTTAAATCAAGGGACGTTCCGGTTGTCCTCGGAACAGTAATTTTTGTCACGCTGATTATCGGAGTAATCAACCTTCTTGTTGACCTGATATGTGCGGTAATTGATCCGAGAATTGAGGCGCATTAATGAGAAATCCTGTTTTACAACGTTTCAAACATAATAAACTTGCCATGTTCGGTGTCTTCCTGATACTTGCTATGTTCATTTTCGTACTGCTTGCGCCTGTAATATCTTCGTACCGGGCAGTAAGCCAAATGAATGCAGATGCAAGGTTTTCCTTTCCGGGATCTCTGTACGTCTTCGGGACCGATGAATTCGGACGTGATCTTCTTGCAAGAGTCATATACGGCGGAAGAATATCGCTTTTCTGCAGCCTTGGCGTAATTGCCTTCGGATTTGTAATCGGTGGAGTCATTGGAGCGGTCGCAGGCTATCTCGGCGGAAAAACAGATACAATCCTTATGCGCTGCATGGATGTTCTTATGTCTGTGCCTTCGACACTCCTCGCCATGGCAATAATAACAGCGCTCGGAAACGGAATAGGTGAACTCATTATTGCCCTTGGCATCTCCCAGATTGCAAGATTTGCCAGAATTGTCAGATCATCAGTTTTCACGGTAAAAGGCTCTGACTACGTGGAAGCTGCCAAATGCTACGGCATGCATCCCGCCTGGATAATGCTCCGGCACATAGTCCCCAACGCAATCGGTCCCATTATCGTGTCCGTAACTCTTGCACTCGGTCAGACAATTCTCAGCATTTCCTCCATGGGTTATCTCGGTCTCGGTGTTTCATCACCTCAGCCGGAATGGGGTACGATTATTTCTGAGAATAAGATGAATATCGGCGAATATCCCTATCTCGGACTTATTCCCGGTATATGCATTGTACTCACCGTAATGGCTGTCAATTTCATAGGAGACGGCCTGGCTGATGCCTTTAATCCTAAGAAGAAAATTTAGAATACCTCACTCACGCAGGTCCTTTGGGCGTAGTCCTAAGCCCCCGGAGAGTCTGCACCTTTTTCCATACATTACTTTACACTATCCTTTTCAGGTGACATATTATGCAGGATATTGAACAAAACAAAAAGAACAATATACTTGAAGTAAAGGACCTTAGTGTCATTTATTCCACAAAGGGCGGCGACGTTCACGCCGTCAATTCTCTGAATCTGAAGCTTGAGCGCGGAAAAACCACAGGTCTTGTCGGTGAAACCGGAGCAGGAAAAACAACTCTTGCCCTTTCCGTTATGGGACTTTTACCTGCGAAAACAGGAAAAATCACAAGCGGAACAATCACCTTTGACGATGAGGAGCTGACTTCCTGTAAGGAAGCCGATTATCTTGCAATACGCGGAAACAGAATTTCGATGATTTTTCAGGACCCGATGACGAGCCTTGATCCTGTCATGAACATCGGAAGTCAGATTGCAGAGGCCTACATCATTCACCATCCACAGGCACCAAAGTCCGAGGTCGCTTCAAAGGTTGACGAAATGCTGAATCTCGTCGGCATCTCGGCTGACAGAAAAACCTGTTACCCGCACGAATTGTCAGGCGGCATGAAGCAGCGTGTTGTAATCGCCATGGCTCTTATCACAAGCCCTGAGCTTCTTATTGCCGACGAACCCACAACAGCGCTGGATGTAACAATTCAGGCACAGGTTCTTAATATGACATCAAGGCTTACTAAGGAAAAGAACACCTCCTGCCTTCTCATCACACACAACCTCGGACTTGTTGTAAGGTATTGTGACTACGTCTCGGTAGTATATGCCGGTCATGTTGTGGAAGAAGGAAGCGTTGAGGACGTATTCGGAATGAAGTGCAACCATCCCTATACGGAAGGTCTGCAAAAATGTGTCCCGGATGTTTCAAAGAAGAAGGATTCACTCTATTCAATCCCGGGATTTGCCGCAGACCCTGTTCATCTTACCGAGGGCTGCGCTTTTGCGGACAGATGTGAATATGCCGACGGCAGATGCCGCCATATGAAGCCCGAAATGCATTATAATGGAACACACGGCATATGTTGCCACAAAAAGGATTAGTACCCGAATTCTTTTATGTAACACACGGCATATGCGCCACAAAGAAGGCTGAAATCATGGAATCTTTTATCGAAGTTAAAAACCTGAAAAAATATTATAAACTGCGCTCCGGTATTCTCCATGCGGTTGAGGACATAAGCTTTTCGGTTAACCGCGGCATGACTCTCGGTGTCGTAGGTGAAAGCGGATGCGGCAAGTCTACTCTCGGAAAGACAATTCTGCGCCTCGTCGAGCCGACAAGCGGAGAAATCCTGCTTGAAGGTGAAGACATATTAAAATTCGGGCGTAGAGACAGAACGAAAATTCACCGGAACATGCAGATGATTTTTCAGGATCCCTATGCCTCTCTCGATCCGAGAATGCTTGTAAAGGACATTATTGCAGAACCACTCCGGGTCTGCGAGAAAAAACTGTCCCGGAGTGAAATCAGTGACAGGGTCATGGAAGTTGCCGCATACTGCGGTCTTCAGAGGGATTCGCTCGAGAAGTATCCTTTTGAAATTGACAGCGGATTCAGACAGCGTGTGGGGCTCTCCCGGGCAATGATTGTAAAGCCTTCATTTATAGTATGTGATGAGCCTGTATCTGCTCTTGATGTGTCAATTCAGGCACAGATACTTAACACTCTCGACATGCTTCGCAAGAAGAACAGCCTTTCCTATCTGTTCATTACTCATGATCTCGCTGTTGTCCGACACATAAGCAACGCAATCATGGTTATGTATATGGGGTGCGTTGTCGAATATGCCGAGACCGAAGAGCTTTTTAATAATCCGCTTCACCCCTATACCAAGGCTCTTCTGGCTGCCGTTCCGACGATAAGCCTTGACTCAAGAAATAAACCGATACAGCTTCTTGAAGGAGAAGTAACAAGCCCTGTCAATCCACCGCAAGGATGCCGGTTTAAATCACGCTGTCCCTTTGCCTCGCCCAGGTGTGATGAACCTGTAAGTCTCAGGGACATTGGAAACGGGCACAAAGCGGCATGTACTCTGTTGTAGGAGTACCGCTCATGTTCACCGGACTGATATCTCTGCCGCAGAGGCGGCACAATATCAAAAGCAATCCGGTCTATTGTATCAAACTTCGCAAAGCGAAGAATATAATAAATCAGGAGGAAATAAACTATGGATTTACGAAGGAAATGGCTGACGGGAGGCTTTAGAAGTAAAGCTGCTGCATTGCTGTTCATATTCTTGATGGCAATTGCAGTTTTTGGTCCCGAGAAGGCTTTGGCAAAATCGAAGGGAACCATTATCCTGTTTACCAATGATGTGCACTGCAGCTACGATGCCGATGAGAACACAATCGGAGTTGCTGAGCTTGCCGCTTACCGGGCAAGACTAGAGGATAAGGGCTTTAAGACACTTCTTGCGGATGCCGGTGATTTCATCCAGGGTCAGGCAATCGGAACAGTTTCAAAGGGAGACTATCCCGGTGAGATTATGGCAGACCTCGGATACAATGTTGCTATCCCCGGAAACCATGAGTTTGACTACACTTCGGATGTTCTGATCTCGCTTGCCGAGCGCGGAAAGGAAAACGGAATCCACTACATCTGTTCGAATTTCGTTGACATCAGGAACGGCAATGCAGTGCTTGATGATTCTGTTATAATTAAGTCAGGCAAGAAGAAAATCGGCTTTGTCGGAATTGCGACTCCCGAAACCGCTTCTGCAAGCAATCCCAAGTTCTTCAAGGACAAAGACGGAAACCTCATCTACGATTTCTGCAACGACGGTACAGGTTACGAGCTCTACAAAAGAGTTCAGGAATCCGTTGACAAGCTGAAAGCAGAAGGTGCAGACGTCGTCATCGCACTCGGCCACACAGGCTTTGAGTCTGACAAGCTGACTTTCGGCGGATCTAAGGACATCATCGAGAACACCACCGGAATCGATCTTTATGTAGACGGTCATTCCCATAAGGTTTACAAGCAGACAGTTAAGAACGCCGACGGTGAGGAGGTTACCGTTGTCCAGACCGGAACTCAGCTTATGAACATCGGAAAGATCAAGGTGAAGAAGAACGGAAGTCTCAAGGTTTCTTTAGTTCCCGCGGCTAAAGTCAAGGTGAACGCCGATCCGGATTCTGCAGAAAATATTGCATATGAAGACATGACTTCAAAGCTTCAGATAATAAAGGACTCCTATTCCGAATACATCGGAACAAAGTTCGCAACCTCAAAGGTCGTGCTTACATCTTTAGATAACGACGATCCCGATTACTGGATTGTACGTAAAATGGAGACAAATGCAGGTGACTTCGTAACAGATGCGTACCGCTATGCACTCGGAACCGAGACAGCTTTCATTAACGGCGGCGGTGTCAGAGCGAACATCGGCAAGGGTGACATAACGCTTGGTGACCTACTTGCCATCAATCCCTACGACAACACGCTCTGCACGATTTCTCTTACCGGACAGCAGCTTCTCGATGCCCTTGAGTGGGGCGCACACCTTTATCCGGCTACATCAGGCTCATTCCCTCAGGTTTCGGGAATCAGCTTCGAGCTTCACGCAGGAATTCCTTCCTCGATAACTGTTGATGAAGCAGGAAACTTCCTGAAGGTTGACGGAGAATACCGCGTAAAGAACGTAAAGGTTAACGGCGAACCTCTTGACCTTGAAAAAAAATACACCATGACAAGCATCAGCTACCTTGTAAAGAGCTACGGCTCAGGCTTTTCGATGTTCAAGGGCGCTGAGATTCTGCAAAATGAGACGGTTGTTGACAACCAGGCACTCATCACCTACCTTCAGGAAGGTCTTAACGGCAAGCTCGGAAAGGACTACGCTGACAGTGCAAACAGAATTGTTATCATTAAGTAATCCGGTGCAAACAAATCAAAGTGCTATCCTGACGCAGACGTTGTCAGGTTTTCACAGGCAATGACCCGAATTTACAAGGTCAATGTTATTTGCAAGCTGCTTCGCTGCTTGCTCAAATAAGAAACAGGGGCTTGAAAAAGCCCCTGTTTCTTATTTAATCATAACCCATTATATTAAATCCTTTTATCTTACTTTGCTGCATTTGCTTCCATGATGCCCTTAAGCTTGCCCCACTCTTCGCAGAAGATTTCCTCAGGCATTGTCTTGAGGTCAGGACTGATTTCAGGCTTGAAATCCATCTGATCAAGAACGTCCTTCTGGAGGTCGATTCCGGGTGCAATCTCGATGAGAACAACCTTATGGTCGATAAGCTTGAATACAGCACGCTCTGTTACGTAGAGAACTTCCTGGGTTGCAGGTGAATACTGACCTGAGAATGTAATCTGACCAACATGCTCTACAAACTTTCTGATAGTACCTTCTTCAACAACTGTCATCTTGCCGTCGCCGGTCTTCATCTTTGCCTTGCCGACAAATGTTCCGCAGAAGATAACCTTCTTTGTTGTAGCTGTAATATCGATGAATCCGCCGGGGCCTGTGAGACGCTTACCCATACGGCTTACGTTGTTGTTTCCGTCACCGTCCATCTCTGCAAGACCGAGAACAGTAACATCAAGACCACCGCCTGAGATGAAGTCGAACATGTCATTGGGAGTGATGATTGCTTCAGGGTTGTAAGCACTGCCGAAACTCGGAAGAGCTGACGGCATACCGCCGATCATACCGCTCTCTGTGCTGAGTGTGATGGAATTTGTCATTCCCTCTTCGTTTACAACGCGACCACCCTCTGCAGGCATACCAACACCCATGTTGATAACGTCGCCAACCTTAAACTCTGAGCAGACTCTTCTGAGGATAACCTTCCTCTCATCCATAGGAAGAGGAGCGAGTGAGGTAAGAGGCTTCTTAATCTGACCGCTGAATGCGGGCTCCCAGTAGTCGCCCTCTGCCTGCCAGCATGACTTGGGATCCTGTGCAAGGACTACATAGTCAACCATGTTTCCGGGAATGATTACTTCCTTGGGATTAAGTGAATCAGCCTTTGCAAGATACTCTACCTGAACGATAACAATACCGCCGCAATGCTTTACTGCATTTGCAACTGCATAGCCTTCGTTAATAACGCTCTCATGAGCAAATGAAATGTTGCCCTTCTCATCGGCAATGGTACCACGCAGAAGTGCTACATCACACTTGAATGAAGGATAGAAAAGATACTCTTCGCCGTTGAAATTAATTACTTCTGCCACATTACCCTTGGCTGTAGCGTTCATGCGGCCACCCTCAACTCTGGGGTCAACGAATGTACCAAGACCTGTCTTTGTGATAAGTCCGGGACGACCTGCGCCGACTTCTCTCCAAAGGTTCGTAACAACACCCTGAGGCATGCAGTAACACTCAAGTTCATTCTGTAATGCAAGGGCACAAAGTGAGAATCCGCTTCCGATGTGTGCGCTGACCCACTTTCTTACAAGTCCGGGACCTGCTTCACCAAGTCTTGTGATACCTCTGTTGCCGTGTTCAGTGTCAGGACCGCCCTCTCTCTTATTGCGGTTCCAACCAATAAATCCATTACCATAACCCCAGTCACCAAGAGCACTGCCCTGTCTGATTTCAAGACTGCAGGGATGTCCCGTCTCCTTGAAATTGTCACGGATTGCACAAGCAATTTCCTCCGGCCATCCCGAAAGACCCATACCTGCTACACCAACGGTTGCTCCATCAGGAATAACCTGTGCTGCTTCACGAGCTGAAACAAATTTTGCCATAGTATTTTCTCCCGTTCAAATAATCTAGAAAAATGCACACGCATTTTGTCCACAAAAAATTGTAACATACTACATCATATCTATCAAGTAGCAAAGTAGCTCATCCCGGCGTAGCGTAATTTACTTTGCCGGACGCATTTTCCTATCAGGTCATGCTATTCGCAATCTAATTCGCTACTTGCTCAAATAAAGCAACTCATCGTGGGCACGTCCCGCGATGAGTTATCTGCCAAGTCATATTCACTTATTTGCGTCACTGTTTCTAATCTCGGCGCGCTTTATTTTGCCGCCGACTGTCTTCGGAAGCTCGTCAACGTACTCGACAATACGGGGATATTTGTAGGGAGCGGTAACCTTCTTTACGTGGTTCTGAAGCTCCTTTGTGAGCTCATCCGATGCCCTGAAGCCCTTTGCAAGAACTACTGTTGCCTTTACAACCTGACCGCGGATCGGATCGGGTGCTGCCGTTATCGCACATTCAACAACAGCAGGATGCGTAAGCATTGCTGATTCGACTTCAAACGGTCCGATGCGGTAGCCGCTGCACTTTATTACATCGTCGTGACGTCCGACGTACCAGTAGTGTCCGTCAACATCCCTCCATGCAACATCTTTCAGATTATAGACACCGCTCCCGATTGCCTCCTTAGTACGTTCCTCATCACGGTAGTAACCGACAAAAAGCCCGACCGGATAGTTCTCATTAAGACCGCAGACTGCAATCTCGCCCTCTTCTCCGTCTTCAGCATCTTCACCGTCTTCGTTAAGAAGGTGGATGTCGTAAATGGGCGAAGGCTTGCCCATTGAACCGGGCTTGGGTGTAAACCACTCAAAGTTTGCGGCAAGTACCGTGCCCTCCGACTGTCCGAAGCCCTCCGCCATCTTCTTTCCCGTTAGCTTCTCCCAACGGTTGAAAACCTCCGGATTAAGAGGTTCGCCTGCCGTACACCAGCGTATAACGCTCGAAAGATCAAACCTTTCAACGTCCTCCTGAAGCATAAAGCGGTACATGGTAACGGGTGCACAGAATGTGGTCAGTCTGTACTTCTCAATCATGGAAAGCAGCTTGAGCGGAACAAATTTGTCCATATCGTAACAGAAGGCTGCTGCCCCGCAAATCCACTGACCGTAAATCTTGCCCCATCCGAACTTTGCCCAGCCCGAATCGGAGACGCTCATGTGAAGCTTGTTCTCTTCCACCTGCTGCCAGTATTTTGCGGTAACTATGTGACCGAGCGGATGGTTGTAGTTATGCATTACCATTTTGGGCATTCCGGTTGTTCCTGATGTAAAGTAGATCTGCATGAGGTCCGTGTTCTTCGTTGCAGCTTCTCCCCTAGGACGCTCGAACGTATCAGGGAACTGCTCCATCTCATCATGGAAGCTGTGCCATCCGTCGCGCTTTCCGTTTGCAAGGATAAGATGCTTTACGGTACTCATTTCAGACCTGCTTGCCTCAACCTGAGAAATAACGAAATCGTCATTGACACAGATGATCATCTCGACACCTGCGGCTTCCGCACGATATACAATATCCTTCTTTGTGAGCTGCAGCGTAGCAGGGATAAAGGTTGCGCCGATTTTCATAAGCGCCGTCGCGCAAATCCAATACTCATACCTTCTGCGCAGAATCATCATGACCATGGAACCTTTTCTGATTCCGAGACTCTTAAAGTAATTTGCCGTCTGATTGCTGAGTCTTGACATATCCGCAAACGTGAATATCTTCTCGCTGCCGTGGTCATCGCACCACACGAGAGCCCGGTTCTCGGGTTTTTCCTTTGCCCAGCCGTCAACTATATCGAACCCGAAGTTGAATCCATCGGGAATGTTTACAGTGTAATTTTTCTTGAAATCCTCATATGAAGAAAACTCCGTACGCGGTAAAAACTTCTCTAACATTTTCCATTCCTGCTTTCTTTCTATTCTGTAATCATCGTAAGGAAGGTAGCAGGCTTGTCTCCGCCGCATTTCTGACCGTGAGGAAGCTGCGGATTAAAGTAGCAGCTGTCACCGGCGTTCAGTGAAATCTCCTTGTCGCCGATAGTAAGAATAATCGTTCCTTCGATGATGTAGTTAAACTCCTCCCCGTTATGTGTAACGAGCTCTGCAGGCTTGTCAGAGGGATCAATCGTTACAAGGAGAGGCTGCATGATTTTGTTTGTAAAACGAAAAGCCAGGTCCTTAAAATAATATCCCGGGAAACGGTCGATAACCTGTCCGTCTCCCCCGCGTACCACATGGTATGTTGTGAGCCTTGCGGCCTTGCCGGTAAGAATCTCCGAGAGATCAACACCAAACTTCTTCGAAATCTGATAAAGTACGCCGATCGGGATATCAAGACCCGACTCTTCGTAGCTCACGTACGTATCGTATTCAATTTTCAGTTCCTTTGCCAGATCTTCTCTCGAGTATCCGCAGACCTCACGAAGCTCCTTAATTCTGGCAGCTATCTCTCTGATTTCGTCATCCATGAGATTCTCCTTTGTAATATCAAATGCGAACATCGCCTGTTTGGCAGATACGGCATTCACTGCTCACGCGCCGGTTCTTCCGCCTTCTTCAAAACCAAGCATTGACCCGGGTTAATCCTCGGGTCAATGCCTTACCATACTTTTTTTGACGCCGCAGCCTGAATCTATGCTTCAAGTCCAAGCTTAAGTGCATTCTTGTTCATCTCGACCATTGCGGCCTTCTTTGCGGGAACGCACTTGTCGATAGCCTTATCGGCTGCTTCCTCGGAAGTAAATCCGATTTCCTTCAAAAGCTTTCCGACAAGAACAATGTTTGCAAGTCCTTTATATCCCTTGTCCTCTGCCATCTTTGTTGCAGGAACGTAACAGACGTTGATATCCGTACGTTCAACCT
>JAZLIL010000126.1:0-3832 GCA_045617405.1 Lachnospiraceae bacterium
CTTAAGTGCCTTGTCGCGATTCTTCAATTGTGACTTCTCATCCTGACAGGAAATGACTATACCGGTGGGAATATGCGTCAGTCTGACTGCCGAGTCAGTTGTATTTACACACTGACCACCGTTTCCGGAGGCACGGAATACATCAAACTTGCAATCATTCATATCCAGCTGAACGTCAACCTCTTCCGCTTCGGGCATTATTGCAACCGTCGCCGTAGATGTATGTATTCTTCCTCCCGATTCCGTTACGGGAATTCTCTGAACGCGGTGTACCCCCGATTCGTACTTTAGTTTTGAATACGCACCCTGTCCGTTTACCATAAATACGCATTCTTTAAAGCCACCCAGGCCGTTTTCGTTAAGAGATACCATCTCAATCTTCCAGCGCATCGAGTCAGCGTATTTACAATACATTCTGTACAGCTCCGCCGCAAACAGAGCAGCCTCGTCACCGCCTGCTCCGCCTCTGATTTCAACGAAAACATTTTTATCATCATTGGGATCCTTGGGAAGTAACAGCACCTTCAGGTCGTGCTCACAACGCTCTACCGCTGTCTTCGCCTCCGCAAGCTCGCCTTTCAGCATCTCACGCATTTCTTCGTCAGATTCGGTCTCCAGCAGCTCCAGACTGTCTGCAATCGTTTGCTCTGCCTGTTTATACTCGTTGTATTTATCTACAATCTCCGCCAAATCGCTTTGTTCCTTCATCAATTTCCGGAAATTGGCCTGATTTGAGACAACGTCCGGTTCTGAAAGTTCATTTCGTATTTCTTCAAAACGTCTCACCAGGTCTTCTAACTTATCAAACATATACCCTCCACAACCCGGTCCAAACCTGCCAGGTCCTTATGTACCTTTACATCCGTAAATCCGCCGTTGCGCATAAGTTCGGAAACATCGTTTCCCTGTGTATCTCCTATTTCAAACAGAAGTTTACCCTCACGCCTCAAGTGTGCCGGCGCCTCTTTAATTATCCTTCTGTAGAAAATCAAACCGTCATCGCCCCCATCAAGTGCAACCATCGGCTCGTATTCCCATATCTCGGGAATCAGTCCGTGTATCAGTCCTGTGTCAATATAGGGCGGATTGGCAGTTATAATATCGAATTGACCTTCTATTGCTTCAAACAGGTCTGATTCAATCAGTCTGACAGTCGCTTCATTCATATCGGCATTACGTCTTGCTACCTTAAGCGCCGCTTTCGATATGTCGCTTCCCGTTGCCGCCTTCAATCCGCATATCTTCGCCAGCGAAATAATAACACACCCGCTTCCGGTGCACAGATCGAGCACCTCCGGCTCATGACCGTACTTTTTTTTCACGTTCTCTATTGCCTTCATGGCATGCTCTACAAGTATCTCTGTATCCTGCCTCGGAATGAGACAGTCGGCAGTACATATAAAAGGCAGTCCCATAAATTCCTGACTGCCTATTATATACTGTAAAGGTTCTCTTTTGCATCTTCTTCCGACAAGCTCGTTCAACTTTTCTAGCTCTTCGCCGGAGATATCCGAATTTCTTTCAAGCAGATATTGTGCTTCTGTCCAGCCCGTTACAAATTCCAACAGATACCTTGCATCAATGACAGGCTCCGGAACTCCGGCTATGGTCAGACGGCTCTGCACATCCCTGCACGCCTCATAATATGTCACTTTATTGATTGTCCTTCTTCTGTTTTAGTACAAAATACTGATCAAGTGCCTTAAGTATTTCGTCATCCTCGTCATCATCAATCGGAGTAGGTGTCTTAATGTCAATCTTCTTTTTTTCTGCAGGTTTCTTTGCGGTAACGTCTTCCTGCTTCTTTGCCTTCTCCGCAGGTTTCTTCTCGCTTATTTCTTCCTTCTTCTGTTCCTTTACTTCAGGTTTCTTCGCAACGATTTCTTCCTGCTCTTCCTCTTCTTCTGCAAGGTTTTCGTCAATTATACTTTCCTGCCCGTTCTTCTTGGCAGGCTTCTCTTCAGGCTTCTCTTCAGACTTTTCTTCAGGCTTATCATCATAATGTGCAAGGAATTCACGCCAGTCAAAAACAGCCTCAACCGATGCTATTGCACATTCTATCATCGAATCATCCGGTTCGCGTGTTGTAAGGTTCTGCAGAGCCATTCCGGGCTTGCTCAGGATATCAACAAACTTGTTGTCGGAACGTCCCGCAAGCTTGATAAATTCATATGAAATACCGGCTATGACCGGAATAAGAATAATTCTTACAATAACTCTCAGCCATGCATTGTCAACACGGATGAACATGAAGAAGATAACGCTGATCAGCATAACAATCAATAAGAAGCTTGTACCGCAGCGCTTATGATGTCTCGACTGTGTGCGTACATTTTCTACCGTCAGCTCCAGTCCGTGTTCAATACAATTTATAGATTTGTGTTCAGCGCCATGGTACATAAAAACGCGCTTAATATCCTTCATCAATGATATAGCTGCCACATATCCCACAAACAAGGCGACTCTTATCACGCCTTCAAGAAACGCCAGCAATGCCGCAGAACTGATAAGATTCTTTAACAGCTGTGAAAGGAAATACGGAAGCAGCATAAAAATACCGACAGCAAGCACTATCGAAAGGCATACCGTTCCGGCCATAATTGCCTTGTCCTGTCTGTCTTTCTTCTTCTGGCCTTCTGCATCAAGAGGCTTTTTATCCTCTTCGTCCTCTTCAAAGAAGCTTGAAGAGTAAGTAAGTGTCCCTACGCCCAGCACAAGCGAATCAATAAACGCAACCACGCCTCGAAGAATCGGTATTCTGTCAAGTCCGTATTTGCTTCCAAAGCTCTTGTGTTCCTGTACATCAACGATTATCTCATTGTCAGGCTTACGAACCGCTACGGCGTATTTTTCGCCGTTCTTCATCATAACACCTTCCATAACCGCCTGACCGCCAATTCCTGATCCCTTCATCCTGTCTCACCTTTCCTAAATAACAAACAGTCCCCAAAACTGTCATAATGCCGCAAGCAACGGATGTCGCTTCGCAGACTTCATGAAATATTTTTACTTAAAAGGGGTTGAAGTTAATAATAACTTCAACCCCTTTCCAAAGTCGTTAATTTTACTTGTCACCAAGACCGTACTTACGATTGAATTTATCGATAGCACCGCGAGTCTGAACTGCCTTCTGCTGTCCTGTGTAAAAAGGATGGCACTTAGAACAAATTTCAACGTGAATCTCGGGCTTTGTTGATCCTGTTACGAATTCGTTACCGCAGTTGCAGGTAACCTTAGCCTGATAATATTTAGGCTGGATATTCTCTCTCATAGCTTTCACCTCTCTATATAATTTTGTAGACGTGTCCGCCGGCACCAGCCTCCGGATGACTCCTCACGGACACACAGCATTCGAATTATAGCATGGGTGATGCCAAATTGCAAGTGTTTTGCTTATCTTTTTACGGTGTAAAAGCCAAAGATTATCAAAGCTTTGTCTTCTTTACCGTCTCTATGAATTCGCGGTTCGAACGCGTATGTGCAAACATATTGATAATACGTTCAACTGCGTCATCCGATTTTGCTGAATTGAATGCACGCCTGATAATATTGTTTGCTTCAACCTCTGCCGGTGTCAAAAGCAAATCCTCACGTCTTGTACTTGATTTAGGCAGATCGATTGCAGGGAAAATGCGGCGCTCCGACAGATTGCGGTCAAGTACGAGCTCCATGTTGCCCGTTCCCTTAAATTCCTCGAATACAACATCATCCATGCGGCTTCCGGTCTCGACAAGTGCCGTAGCCAATATAGTGAGGCTTCCGCCTTCACGCATGCATCTTGCCGCGCCGCAAAACTTCTTTGGCATATGCAGTGCCCCAGGGTCAAGACCAC
>JAZLIL010000127.1:0-17344 GCA_045617405.1 Lachnospiraceae bacterium
CCCTCTACCGATTTCAAAACAGCCGCGAGGTTATTGATCTGATAATCATAGCTGTCACGCTTCCCGAGTTCGATTATACACGGTGGGCAGACAAGCTCAACCTCGTCGTTATCGTTAAAGAAGATTTCCTTTGCTGCAATACCGTTCTTTTCCACAAGCTGAGTGATTTCAAGTATATCATCGAAAAGTGTATCTCTTCCCGTTTCTATTTTTTCATTCAGTTCACAGTCCTCAAACAAAAGTCCCCGGACTATCGGCACATTTCCCGAGTATTCGTCACTTTCTTCAATGACTGCACCGTCTCGATCAAAGTACATATACTTATTGTCATTGCAGACACATCCGACAAGCTTCTTCTCATAAACTCTGATTCTCAACGTATTCATGTCCGCAAGCTCAAACTCAAGCTTGTCAACGAACGGAATCCCGGGCGATCCGAAATGCCTGTTTTTTATATAGACATAAGGTGTAAACCTGTCCATATAGTCGTTTTTAAGGAAATACTTAATATCTTCTCCCGTATACTTCGTCGAATCAATAAGCTCTACACGTTCAAAACGGCACATGGTCAGGAAAAACAGTAACGCAAGAAGAATGATCAATACTGCGATCATCAAAAACAGTACTCTCTTCTCCTTCCTGAATCTGCCATTTTTCATTCTGAAGCCATGCCTTTCACATATCCCTGTAAGTATACTTTGAAACACTCAGTACAAACCCCACCTCTGCCATGAAAACACAAAGCGAGCTTCCTCCGTAACTTATAAACGGCAACGGCACACCGGTTGCCGGCATGGTATTTGTCACCACCGCAACATTCAGAATAACCTGCAGCGCAATGTGTACGAGCACACCGACGCAGATCAGTGAGCCGAGAAGATCCGGAGCATTTGCTGCAACCGTATACATTCTCCATATAATAAAGCCGAATGCGAGTATAACAAGCATTGCACCCACTATTCCAAGTTCCTCGACAATAACCGCAAAAATCATGTCGGTATGTGCTTCGGGAATATATCCGAGCTTTTGCATACTGCCGCCGATACCTTTTCCGAAAATACCGCCGGATGCTATTGCATAGAGTCCCTGACCTATCTGATATCCTGCGTTCTCAGAGTCGAAGAAGCTCGTAATTCTCTCCATTCTGTAACCGCGAACAAGTACAAAAACCGTTCCGAGAACGAGTATCACTGCCATCGCCGGCAGATACTGTTTTATCCCCCTGCTTCCGGAGATGCATATCGCAACCATGATTGCGCCCATAACTAAAGCTGTCGACAGATTCTCAACGGCAACAGGTGCAATCAGGAGTGCAAATACATAAAAAAAGATTCGGAACACTCCTTTGGCGGTGTTAACATCCTTAGGTCTTAAGCAGATCATATACGATGTCATAAGGATTACCGCAACCTTTGCAAACTCGGAAGGCTGAAACTTGACACCGTGACCAAGATCGATCCATCTTGAGGATCCACCCGCCGAGTATCCGGAAAAGAGCACGAAGATGCACAGACCCGCACAAAGCACGTAGAACACGAGTGTCAGGTTTATCTTCATCCTGCCGATTCTGGCAAAGTCCTTGAAATAGAAATGGTAATCAATGTTTGAAACAATAATCATCCCGACAGTTCCGGCTATCAGGGCATAACCCTGTTTCCGAAGGTACAGTTTTGCATCGTTGTAGTACTTTGCGGCATTATATGCACTTGTTGAATAAATCATAATGAGTCCGAAAACAGAAATGAAGATGATCAGCATCAGCAGACCAAAATCATAGCAGCTTTCAACATTTCTTACTTCTTTCCTTGCGCGACTCATAACATCCACCCGTACAGGCAGAAGATTCCCGTACTAATCCTCAAGCTTTCTTACAATATCCTTGAATATTCTTCCTCTTTCCTCATAATCCTTAAACATCCCCCAGCTTGCGCAGCACGGTGAAAGAAGCACGGCATCACCGGGATCAGCAATAGCAGCCGCATGTCTTACAGCATCTTCCATATCGGAAACAAAGCAATAATTTTTAAATCCGGCCTTGTCACATGCGTCGGCAATTTTATGTGCCGTCTGCCCCATCAGCAGAAGCTCCTTGACCGTTGTTCCGAAAGATGCTATCCACTCCTCATAGGTCGAACCTTTATCATAACCTCCTCCGATCAGGATTGTAGGGCTTGTCATTGCCCTCACTGCCTGAATTGAGGCATCGGGATTCGTTCCCTTTGAATCGTTATAATACTTAACGCCCTTCTTTTGAGCGGTAAACTCTATTCTATGTTCAACAGCCTTGAATTCCGGAAGAGCGGCCCTGACAGTCTCAAGAGATACACCACCGTAATACGCAAGTGCTATGGCACACATCGCATTTTCGTAGTTATGACGTCCAATAATCTGAAGATCATCGACATCCGTGACCTTCATGACTTTATCACCCTCTGCAAGGTATATTGCACCGTTCTTCAGGTAGAGTCCCTCTTCGAGCTCTCTGGCTGAAGAAAACCAGATAACCTTTGCTTTTACAGACTTTCCACGCTCGCGAATTATCTCATCCTCATAATTTAATACCAAATAGTCGTTCTCATCCTGATTCATCGTTACACGGAACTTGCAATCTATGTAGTTTTCCATTGTATGATGCCTGTCAAGATGATCGGGAGTAATATTTGTAATAGCAGCGAGATGTGGTTTCATATCAATTATTGTTTCGAGCTGGAAGCTTGAAACCTCGGCGACGGTAATTGAGTCGCTGCATGTTTCAAGACATCGGTCCGTGTATGGGATGCCGATGTTTCCGACAACAAACGTCTCTCTTCCCGATGCCGCAAAAAGCTCTCCTGTCAGCGCAGTAGTTGTTGTCTTGCCGTTCGTTCCGGTAATGGCGCAAAGGTCACCTTTTGAGAGCATATTTGCAAGTTCAATCTCCCCGAGAAGAATTGCACCGTTTTCCGTAATCTCCTTTACTATCGGAAGATCCGTCGGGACACCGGGGCTGATAACAAGTACCTCGGTATTCTTCCTGAGTTCCTCACTCATCTCTCCGATGACAATTTCTCCTTCAAATCCGTCAGGAAGCTTCTTTCTGATATCCGATGCGTCAAGCTCGCTGTTTCCGTCATAGAGTGTAAGCTTACGCGCATTTTTGTAAAGCAGTTTGCATGCTGCAATACCGCTCTTCCCGGCACCAAAAATCAAAACGCTCCTGTCTGACGTAAGCATAGTGGCCTCCAAAAAAACTAAATATAGTGGTTCTTTCAATAATATACACATTATATGCTATAATAACTTACAAATCAACATTTTCTTTTTCAGGATATATCTCAAGGTACGGCAATATCTCAGACATAATACTTCCTACCATCGATGAGCAGACCGAGCTCGATCCGGCCTTTTCTTCATCGTGCAATTCATCAACGACCGCATAAACAAGTATCCTCGGATCATCGTACGGTGCAAATCCCATAAAGGAAATTACGTACTTCCCGCTGTTTTTCGGAAGCTTTTCCGCCGTTCCCGTCTTTCCTGCTACCGTATATCCCTCAAGACTGGCCGGAGTTCCCGTACCCGACGTTACAGTCAGTCTGAGCGATTCCCTGATAAACCTTGAAGTCGTACTGCTGACGGTCTGTTTAACCTCAATGCCGCCAATGTCCTCAATTGTTCTGCCGTCAGCATCCAGTACCTTTTTAACAACATGCGGCTTATAATATGTTCCGCCGTTGATAATCGAAGAATAGGCGCCAACCATCTGCATCATCGTGACCGTAAAACGTGTACCGAAGCTCGATGTTGCAAGCTCGGTCTCATGAAGACTGCTCTCCTTTACGACCTGTCCGGTTGATTCACCGACCAGATCAACTCCCGTAACATTTCCGAATCCGAATCTGTTCTGATATGAATAGAATCTGCCGGAGCCAAGCTGAGCTGCGATATCCATAAGTGCACAGTTACACGACTTTGAGAGTGATTCTGCAAGGCTGATATCGCCGTGCCCCGAATGTGCACTGCAGCTGATCGTCCATCCGCCGACCTCCCTCGAGCCGGTACAGTCAAATCTGTCGCCTGTTTTTACAGAGTTTGCCTCAAGCGCACTTGCCACCGTAATCGTCTTAAAAGTAGATCCGGGCTCGTAAGCATCACTTACACAGAAATTTCGCCAAAGGCTGTAGAGAGCATTTGATTTGTCCTCATCGCTCATATTTTCAAGCTCATCTTCCGGAATAATCCCTTCGAGACTTCTCGGATTGTTCAGATTGAATTCCCTATTAGATCCCATGCCGAGTATTTCGCCGTTATTTGGGTCTGCAACCACGATTCCTATTGAATCGCAGTCGTAGGTGTCGAGGAACTCGGATATATGCTTCTCAACACTAGACTGAACGGCCGCATCTATTGTTGAAACGATTGTGTTGCCGTCATGTGCGTCCTTAATATTAGTTTTCAGATTCAGCTCAGAATCGTAGTAACCGTACTCTTTCCCGTCTACGCCGTTAAGGTAGTCATTGTAATACTGTTCGATCCCGTAAAATCCGGAATTCGATGTGTTTGCAAATCCTATAACATGCGAGGCAAGACTGTCAAAAGGATATGACCTTATATACTCTTCTTCAAACCAGACGCCCTTGATATGGCTGTTTTTGCTCATTCTGGCCTTGAAATCCGCTACAGTCTCATATGATTCAAACCTGCGCAGGCGAACATAGGAGCTGCCGGCGTTCTCGTCGAGTGCCGTCACTATTTCTTCCCTCGAAAAGCCGAAGCAGTCCGTAAGCGCTTCGATCGTGGGTTCGAGGGTATAGTCGTAGGTCAGTGCCACCTTCGGATCAAGGATTATGTTGTAAACCTTGATGCTCTGTGCAAGTACAGTACCGTTTCTGTCCGTTATCGTCCCACGTCTGAAAGGAATAACGGAACTTACGTACGATTGCTGTGAAAGCACCCTTCTCGCATAGTCATCACCGTTTTTAGCAGTGATCACCATAATTCTTCCAATAAGAAAACAAATTGCGACTACCGCAAATAAACATATGACGAGCAGTCGCTTTTTCATACTGTTTGTAAATTTAGGTCTGCTGACCCTGACTTCATCACTCATTGCATTCACCTGTCTCTATTTCTTAAGAGGGATGCTCTCGTACTGTCTGACATAACCGTGATTGCTAAGTTCAAAGGTCAATACGCTGTTATTTTCGGGATAGCACATATGAAGCTTGTTTGTTGCTATTTCGTACACCTTATTAAAATCGTAGGAAACATTGAGAATTTCGTTGAGCGCATTGTTTCTGTCGTGCGCCGCCTCAAGTTCTCTGTTTGCGGAAGCAATCGTTTTCTTCATCTGGGTAATGTCGGATTTAACTTCAAGATATCCATACGCATTATAAACAATTAGTCCGACACAGGCAATAAAGAGAGCAAACTTGATTATATCAAAATTGTAATGGCGCTTTGTTCTGACGCCTGTTTGCCTGACCGGATTCTCCTCGTATCCGTTACGTGCTTTTCTCCCTCTTCTTCCGGATGGTGCGGATGAATCAGGTTCGCAGGTAAGTTCCTCAACCTCTTCGTACTCTTCTTCCACGGCAAGATTACCGCTTGTTCTGTAACCCCTGCGGTAAAGATTTCTGTCATATGCAAATTTATTTGACGATGCTGCCATGTTTTACTTCCTGTTCTTTCGTTTATTTCTATTGCGTATTTCTTTCGCTTACTTTCTGATGTTTGTTTCTTTCGGCGGTTTCTGTTGTTTGTTTCTTTCGACGGTTTCTGTTGTTTGTTCCTTTTGACGGTTTCTGTTGTTTGTTTCTTTTGACGGTTTCTGTTGTTTGTTTCTTTCGCCTGTTTCTATTCCCCGACGCTTTTCTTTTCAAAAACTCTCAGCTTGGCACTCTTTGATCTCGGATTTTCCTTCATCTCCTCTTCGCCGGGAATAATGGGTTTTCTTGTAATCTGCTTTCCGAGAGGCTTCTTTCCGCACACGCACACCGGAAACTCTCTCGGGCACGTACAGGGATTCTCGGCTTTCTGAAATGCCTGTTTCACAATTCTGTCTTCGAGCGAGTGGAAGGTGATAATTGCAAGTCTTCCGCCCGGCTTCAAAACATCGATCATATCCGAAACCGTAGCACTAAGCACATCGAGTTCACCGTTAAGTGCTATCCTGATTGCCTGGAACGTCTTCTTTGCAGGGTGCGAAGGTTTTGCTTTCACTTTCGCCGGAAGTCCGGTCTTTATTGCCTCGACTAGTTCAAACGTAGTTTCAATCGGCTTTTCCTGCCTTGTTCTTACGATACTCCTCGCAATCTGCTTTGCGAAGCTGTCCTCACCGTAATCCCTTATTATCCCGGCAAGTTCGTTCTCATCGCAAAAGTTTACGAGATCGGCCGCCGTCCTTGTCTGCCTCTGATCCATCCTCATATCAAGAGGTGCATCGTGCATATATGAAAAACCGCGTTCAGCAGTATCAAGCTGGTAGGAAGATACTCCGAGATCGGCCATCATTCCGTCTATTTTGTCTATACCGAGGTTCGAAAGGATGCTTCGAAGGTTAGAGTAATTGTCTCTCACTATCGTTGCATTCGGAAATCCTTCAAGTCTCTTGAATGCTGCGCTGATCGCATCCGCATCCTGGTCGATTCCGATAAACCTGCCCGTACCCAAAAGCCTCTCGCACACTGCAAACGCATGTCCGGCTCCTCCGAGTGTGCCGTCGACGTAAATTCCGTTCTTTTTTACATTAAGTGCATCCACTGTCTCTGTCAGGAGAACCGATCTGTGATTGAATTCCATTGTTCCTCCTAAAATCTCAGGCCGAATTCAGTTGACATCTTCTCGGCAATGTCTTCCATCGTGTTTCCGCCCGTTCTGGCATCAAGACGTTCTCGACTCCACAGTTCAATCTTCGAAAGAACTCCGACAAATACGACATCCTTCGTGAGCCCTGCGCTTTCGCAAAGCTTTGCGGGAAGAAGTATCCTTCCCTGCTTGTCGATTTCACACTCGGCTGCATTCTGGGTGAAGTGCCTCTGAAACTCTCTCGCTTCCTTCGTAAACGGAAGCTGCATCAGTGCCTCCGCAAATTTCTCCCAGTCAGTCCTCGGATACAGGTAGAGGCATCCGTCTAATCCTGCTGTGGCAACAAAGTTCTCACCTAACCCGTCTCTGAACTTTACAGGAACGATAACTCTGTTCTTCTGATCGATTGTGTGATTGTACTCGCCAATAAACACGTCATTCTTCTCCACTTTTTACCACTTTATGCCACTTTCCTCCACCTAGGTGTAATATTACACCCTAACTATGAGAAATGCAAGTCAAAAGCCTACAATTTAGACACTAATGTATCTATTTTTGCATTTCTTAGCATAATTATATTCGAACACTCGTTCTTTTTAGCTAATTGTCAGAATATTTGTTCTGATTTTTTGGCATAAAAAAACCGCTTCAGCAGTATCTCAAAATGAAACACCCGCTAGAAGCGGTAATCTTTATTTAAAAAGGTTACTTAATTTTCAGTTATTCTTTTCTTTTCCGCCCTTTTTCTGAGAATAAACCACAATATAACCGCAGCAACAACAAGGACCGCTGAAAGGACCTGGGAAACAGCCAGTGCCGTATTTCCTATGAACAGCTGATCCGTTCTCACACCTTCAATCCAGAACCGCCCGATTCCGTATCCGCCGATGTAGTAAACAAAAAGCTCACCGTCGAACTTCTTATGCTTCGAATAAATCAGGATGAATATGAGAAGTGCAAGATTCCACAGTGACTCGTAAAGAAATGTCGGGTGCACACTGATAACGGACACTCCCGCCGCGTTAACGTAGATGTTCTGCCTTACCTCCATAATCTTTGCAAGCATGCCGCTCCGTCCGGCATACATTTGTGCAAGACTTGCGTCGGAAACAAGCTCGGGATTGAATTCCGGCCACAGCAACGGACAACTGACATCAATCTGCATTGAAAGAAGACCGTCCGAGAACTTGCCAAAAACCTCTCTGTTAAAGAAATTCCCCCATCTGCCGAATATCTGACCGACGAGAAGTCCGAGACAGCCCGTATCAATCATCAGCCAAAAGCTCGCCTTTTTTAACCTTGTGTAGACAACAAGCCAGATTACCGCTGCGATTATACCGCCATAGATAGCAAGACCGCCGTCCCTGATATTTAGCATCAGCAACGGATTGTCACGGTAAATGTCAAAATTGAAGATTATGTAGTATATTCTGGCACCAAGCACTCCGAAAAGAATCGCCGGAATTGCAAAGTAAAAATAAAGATCGGGATCCTCTCCGTTCTTCCCCGCGTGCCGCATTGACAGTGTCAGCCCGAGAAGTGCGCCGATTGCAATAACAACACCGTAAAACGCAAAGTTAAAATTGAAAAGCGTAAATCCGCGCGGAACATTACTAAGCCAGATTCCGAGCTTCTCAAATCCTATTCCCGTTTCAGCTCCCCAAAGTTTCATAGCACCTCCGAAATTCACTTCCCGGTTGATTACCGATTAAATAAAGGATTATCGTGTACCGCAATCCATACATAAATCAGACATTAAATCTGAAAAGAATTACATCTCCGTCCTGAACGACATACTCCTTACCCTCAGAACGCACCAGGCCCTTGTCTTTCGCCTGATTATATCCGCCAAGAGCAACAAGGTTGTCATAATTTACAACCTCCGCGCGGATAAATCCTCTTTCGAAATCAGAGTGAATCTTTCCGGCAGCCTGAGGTGCCTTTGTACCAATCTTTATTGTCCATGCTCTTGTTTCCTTAGGACCTGCCGTGAGGAAGCTCATGAGACCGAGAAGCCTGTAGCTGGCCTTAATCAGCTTTGAAAGGCCGGACTCCTTAAGTCCGAGTTCTTCAAGAAACATCTCCTTTTCATCGTCTTCAAGCTCTGAAATCTCCTGTTCTATCTTAGCGCAGATAACAAAAACTTCCGAGCCCTCGGCCTTAGCATGCTCACGTACCTTTGCCACAAAAGGATTCCCCTCACCGTCATCTGCCACATCATCCTCAGCAACATTTGCGGCGTAAATAACCGGCTTATCCGTAAGAAGCGACCAGCCTGCCAAAAGTACCTCCTCATCTTCGGTACGTTCAAAGCTTCTTGCACTCTTTCCTGATTCAAGCCATTCCTTAAGCCTCTTCAAAAGATCGTTTTCAACAGCAGCTTCCTTGCTTATCATACCTTTTGAGCCTTTTGCGAGTCGTCTTTCGATTACTTCAAGGTCAGCAAAAATCAGCTCAAGATTAATTGTCTCAATATCTCTTACAGGATCGATACTTCCGTCAACATGAATAATATTGCTGTCTTCAAAGCAGCGGACAACGTGGACGATTGCATCAACTTCACGAATGTGGGCAAGAAACTGGTTTCCTAAGCCCTCACCCTTTGAAGCGCCCTTTACAAGTCCTGCAATGTCAACGAACTCAACTGTTGCGGGTACAGTGTTCTCCGAGCTGTAAAGGTCTGTCAAAATCTTCAGTCTCTCATCCGGAACTGCTACAACTCCGACATTGGGATTGATTGTACAGAAAGCATAATTTGCGCACTCTGCTCCCGCCTTTGTAATTGAATTAAAGAGCGTACTCTTTCCAACATTCGGTAAACCGACGATTCCCAGTTTCATTTCTTAAATTACCTCTTTTCTGGCTATTTCAATGTTTTTGCATATGCAGGAAATGCTTCGGGTATCGATGTAAAATGGATATGATACCCGTTATCAAGGACTGCCGTGACTTTTGCGTAAAGATCACCTTTCAGGTTGATTACAATGTTGTCAAAACGGCTGAGTGAAGCCTCAGTCACAAAAACAGCGTCTTCATCACCGATCTCGATAATTTTTGCGGGAATCTCATCCACTGAGATGTTCTTTTCGGCTACTGTGTAGAACATCACATCGACAGGTTTTGAAAGCTTGCGGACCTCTTTGCCGCTTAATTTACATGACACATTATACGGTGCACCAATGCCGACAACCTTATAGACATTCATCGGAACCTTTGCACCCTTTGGAACAACCTGACGAACCTCCTCTATCTCAAGCTCCTCGGGAATACGATCCTTAATGCTCTCGGAAACCAAGAGCTCGCCGCCAACCGTAAAGCTTTCGATACGACCGCAGATGTTCACTTCTTTTCCTGTCACTCCGTACTTTGTCCTCTGCTCCGAGCCGATGTTACCTACAACCGTTTCACCGAAATTCAGACCGATCCCCATATTCAGCCTCGGATATCCGTTCTTCTCATTCCAGTCGTTGATATCCCGCATGCGCGCCTGCATTTCAACGGCACAGGCAACAGCGTGTGACGCGTTATCTTCGAAATATTCCGGTGCACCGAAAATTACCATAATGCCGTCACCGATGAACTCAATGATGGTACCCTTATTTCTCGCGATTATCTCAGTCATCTCACCAAGGTAATGATTCAGCATGCTTAGAAGATCGTGAGCATCCATTCTTTCAGAGAGAGCTGTAAAGCCTCTAAGGTCACTCATCATAATGGAAAGCTTCATCTTCTTTCCACCCATCGTAAGTCCGTCGGGCGTCTCAAGAATTGTACGAACAATGTCGTCAGACAGAAAGCGTCCGAAAGTCTTGTAAAGAATCTCATTTCTCGCTTCAAGCTGCGTGTTGAGCGCCCTGATACGCTCCATAGCTTTGATGGCATCACGAAGCTCGAACAGCTCACTCATATCCGAAAGAACAACAATAATGCTGATAACACGGTCATCTTCTTTGATTAGAGAAGTGATGAGACGAAGCTGCTTGGTTACCTCGCCGGTGAAATAAGGAACAAACTCCTGCTTTACATGGTCAGGATCATACACGGCATCGAGCACAAGCTGAGTAAACTTGTCATTCTCACTGTACTCAAAAAAGCTGGCCGCAAATGTATTCCCGATAAGCTCTGACGCATCACGCTCTATTATCTGTTCCGCTGCGGGATTAACAGAAAGGATTACTCCCGACGTGTCAATCGTGATAACTCCTTCAGACATGTTAGAAATAATTCTGCTGCTGATAATACTGTTATCGGACTGTCCCATTGTTACCTCCGTAATTATTCAAAATGCCCCTCGTACAGAGGGGCACGATTGTTTTGCTGACTGCTATTTTACAATCTTCTTCATCTTTGCGATAAGATCATCGCTGACTCTTCCGCCCGATTCCTTCGCTTCGGAATACTCCTTGATTATGAAGCAGGCCTTAACATAATCATTTGTAAGATCACGAAGACGTGATGCCGCATTTTTCAGAATTACTTCCAGCTTGATGGGATTCTTAACCGCGAACTCCTCAAACTCGTCCTTTGTGACCATTTCAAGAACACAATCAGTAAGTGCAACTGCTGTTGCACTTCTCGTTTCATGACCGAGAAGAGCCATCTCGCCAAAGAATTCATCCACCTTAAGACTTGTGAGCAGAACCTGATCGGGTGTAGCGTAATCCGCATAAATACCAACTCTTGCCTCAAGATCACCTGCAATATTATAAAGGCATCTTCCAACATCGCCTTCATTAAAGATTACTTCATTTTTCTTAAATGTTTTTGTAATAGGCATCCTGGCTCCTCCTTATCTTCTGTACTCGGTGTTAGCATTTGCAAAATTAATAAGGTTCATAATACGCGCCATAAGGGAGGTACTTGCCTTCTCTGATCTGTAGTACTCCTCTATGTCACGGCATGCCTCTTCGTACTCTTTTGAAAGAGCATTTGTTCTTTCCGTAATGGTACGGAGAATCTGAAGCATAATCATGGGGTCATTCTTAAGAGCTGCCTTAAGATTTTCTTCATCGTACACATTAAGCTCGCAATCGGAGGCTGCAACAGCACTCGCCGAACGGGGAAGATAATCGATCATTCCAAGCTCGCCGAACCACTTTCCGGATTCAAGCGTTACAAGCTTCTTCTCCTTTTCTGTTCCAATATTTGAAATAATGTCAACCTTACCGGAGACAACCTCGTAGCAAAGCATTTCAAGCTTGCCCTCTTTAAAGATCATTTCGCCATTTTTGTAATTCTTTAAAGTCCCCATTTCTTCTCCTTTCGATAATAACCTCCGATGGAATGCGTCACCGCAAATCCATCGGAGTAATTCTAGCATATAAAACCCATGTAAGTCAATAACACTCCGAAACGTTTCGCACTATTCAAATTTCGGAAATTTTCACATCTTTATTGTAAAAACATTCATTCCCAATTCGTTTCTGTAGGTCATCTCACGAGCGATACTGCTGACAATCCTGATACCTATATTTTTAAACGGATCTTCCGGATTAAAAATATCGTTCATGGAACTTACATCAAAACCTTTCGCGTTATCCCTCACAGTCATCGTAACGCCGGATTCCGATTTATCAGCGAAAAGGTAGATAACATTGTTCTTGCCTTCTCTGAAGCGCTCCGTAATCTGAACAGCAATCTCCTCAAAGCACAAGGAGCAATAATTTGACGTTTGCTCATCTATCTGTCTCGAAACACAGAAACTGTAGATTTCCTTTGAAACAGCCACTGCCTGCTCGCACGATGTGACGCTGTAGCAAATAGAATCACCGGGTTTCACTCCTTCAAGCCTCGTCATATTCTCCCATACATGCAGATTCTTGTTTTCAACTATGGTAGTGACAATAAACGTAATTAAAACAAACAGTTCAGCTATGGTATAGCTTGCCCAGATTGCATTCTCGCCGATAACAGGTGTAAGTATATACGACCAGCCGACCGGAATAACAAAGCACATAAACACATCGATAATATTAAGGTACTTAATCCTTCCATATGTCTGATACATTCCCATCAAAGTAGCAGAAACGATATTCAGAAATACGTTAAGGTTGTTGAACCACAGAGCGTTTCTTGCCATTTCAACCTGAATGCCGACAGCACCGAAAAGAACAGCAATCTTACTTCCGAACAGGAAGAAGAACAGGCACCTGAATGCAGTGATGATGAGTCCGACTTTGATGAGTTCCTTTATCGAAAGGCGAATCGAGTAATTGTCCTTCTGGCTTGCAAAAACACTTACCATCATCATAACAGTTGCTGTGATGCCCTGGTTGATGCCGTCAGGAAGCGATGTAACAGATGCCATGATGGACAGAGCTCTTACGGCATCATTTCCGGCTGATTTAACGGCGATATTATTGAAAAAGATGTTTCTGATTCCCCATAGTGCATAGCAGATAGCAACAGGGAAGCCGAACTTTACGATATCCGTGAAATCCTTTCCCGTAGTGCCTGCCAGTTTCGGCTTCATGGCCGATTTGCCCGTCAGCAGCCAGATGAAAAGAATTACCATTACGGTAATCTGGCTGATAGGTGCCACAAGACCCATAAAGAAGATGTCACCGCCAAGAGACTTAACGTTAAAAACTCCAAGCCCGAGATTCAGTACCGCAAGAATGATGGTTCCGATAAGAGACGCTCTCGACTTGTTGTTCATCTGAAGAAAAACCATCAGAGTAGGCGTAAACAAAGTGGGAATGAATCCGATGCTGTATCCGCGAAGATATAACGCAGTAATCTCAATCATCTCATCTCTTGCACCAAGCACTGTTGCTATAGGAACCGAAAGTGCAATACCTGCGATTGACATAATACCGCCGATAACAAGAAGCATGACTGTTACAACGCCGAATACCTTGTTGACGTTCTCCTTTTCGCCCTTACCAATATACTTTCCGCAAAGGATTCTGGCACCTCCCGAAATAAGGCCGGAAAGAGCATTTGTCAAAATTCCGAGAGGAGAGACAAATCCCAGAGCGATAAGAGCCTCGGCAGGAAGAGCGCTGCCAACTATGAAGCTGTTAATTATGACGCTCAATGAACCGGTCATGCAGGAAAAAATCTGAACAGGCAGAAGTGCCTTGACCAGATCCTTAATAATGACCTTCGCATCATTTCTGTCAGTCTTGACGAGTAATGAATCGCTCATGTTTTCCTCCTCGATTTCGAATGTACTTACCTATATTATTGCACAAAGCATTATTTAAAGCAATAAAAACAACAAAATCCGAAAATGTTTTTGTTCCTTCTTACATTTCACACAAGCGAATGTGATTTCAATTGTCCGAAAGCGTTCCTCTCTATTCTATTCCATACAATTTCTTTGCATTTTCGAAGGTGATTCTCTCGACGGTTTCTGCCGAAACCTCTTTCAGTAAAGCTATCTTCTCAACCACATACTTCAGATAGGATGAATCATTTCTTTGTCCCCTGAACGGCTCCGGTGCCATATAAGGACAATCCGTCTCTGTCACAATACGCTCAAGCGGAATCTCTTTAATAACTTCGGCAAGCTTCTTCGAATTTTTAAAAGTCACGACACCGCCGACACCTATATAGAATCCCATATCCACATACTCTCTTGCAATCGGCAGGTGATATGAAAAGCAGTGGATCACTCCTCCATTCTTCGCGTCTGCATATTCCTTCATGATTTCCATTGTGTCAGCTGCAGCATCCCTTGAATGGATTACAACCGGCTTTCGATATTCAGAGGCAAGCTTCAGCTGTCTGACAAAGATGTCCTTCTGAATCTCCCTTGAAGGCTCCGGCCAATGATAATCAAGTCCGATTTCTCCCACAGCCACTATCTTCTCACAATTCAGATTGTCTCTGAGAAATGTAAAAAAGCCCTCCGTGAACTCAGCGCCGTTCTCGGGATGCATTCCAAGTGCGCCGTAAACAAAAGGATACTTTTGTGTGAACTCAATCGTCTTTTTTGAACTGTTCAGATTGAAGCTCATGTTTGCAATCAGTTCAACTCCCTTCTCGTTCATTCCCGCCAGAAGGCTGTCACGATCCGCCTCAAAAGCCTCATCATCGTAGTGTGCATGTGTATCGAAAATCATAATACTCTCCAAGCCCTGCCCCCGGAAGAAAAAGCTGTCCGGGATATCAAATACTGTTCTGCATTCTTGACGACAATTCCTTAATGTTTCGCTTAATGTCACCGTTAAACACAGCTGTACCGCAAACAATAATATCGGCGCCGGCTCTTGAAACCTCACCGATGTTTTCAAGATGAACGCCGCCGTCGACCTCAAGCTTAACATTAAGCTTTCCTTTGTCGATCTCATTTCGAAGAGTTCTGAGCTTTTCAAACGCTTCCGGCATAAACTTCTGCCCCCCGAATCCGGGATGGACACTCATTACCAGGATAAGGTCAATCATCGGAAGGTATTTGATAACTGCCGTCACATCTGTTTCCGGGTTAATGGAAAGGCCTGCCTTTGCCCCCGAAGCTCTGACTTTTTCGAGTGTCGCTTCAAGGTTACCGCATGCTTCGAAGTGCACGGTAATAAGGTCCGCTCCGCATCTTCTGAATTCTTCAACATACCTTGACGGTTCCCTGATCATAAGATGTGTATCAAGGAAGAGCTTCGTACCCTTTCTTACCGATTCAAGAACCGGCATTCCGAATGAAATGCTCGGAACAAAATCTCCGTCCATAACATCGACATGAAGGTATTTGATTCCTGCCTCTCCGACTGCTTTTATCTGAGCGCCCAGACAGTTAAAATCACATGCAAGAATAGAAGGTGCTATCTCACTCATTTCAAAATGCTCCGTTCCGCTGTATCACAGCATATTTCAGTATTTCATCCTCTTCTTTCTCTCGTAGAGCTCGTTGTAAAGAAGAAGGTAATTATCATATCTTCTCCGGCTGAGTCTTCCTTCTTCAACAGCCCTCTTGACATCACAGTCAGGCTCATTGATATGAAGGCATCCGCCAAATCTGCAGCCTTCGCTGTTTGCCTGATATTCCGGATAGTAATCCTTCAGTTCGAAAGGTTCGATTCCCTCAAGATATAGAGAACTAAATCCCGGAGTATCAAGACAATAGGTATCCTTTTCTATATGAAAAAGCTCACTGTGTCTTGTCGTATGCCTTCCTCTTTTGATTTTCTCGCTGATGCTTCCGGTTTTTGCTTCGGCATCAGGATGAAGAAGATTCATAATTGACGACTTCCCGACTCCGGATGGTCCTGCAAGAGCAGTCGTCTTTCCTCGAAGAACGCTTTTTATTTCCTCAATTCCCGACTTCTCAAATACACTTGAAAAGATGACTGTGTTTCCGCTGTTTCGGTAAATATCCGCAAGTTCTTTTACAAGTGCATTGCCCGCTTTATCCGTCTTATTGAAGCAGATTGTCGTTTCCACATTCTGACTGTTCATGAGGATGAGGAACCTGTCAAGAAGATTCAGATTCGGATTCGGATCTTTTACGGCAAAAATAATCATTGCACCGTCAACATTTGCAACGGCCGGACGTACAAGAGCATTTTTACGAGGCAGAATCTTTTCGATGCTTGCGACGCCCTCCTCATTTTCAAGCGGACGAATGATACAGTCGTCCCCTACAAGCGGAGTAACGCAGTCATTTCGGAAAACGCCTTTTGCATGGCACTCAAAAACGCCCTCATTCTCTACATGAACATAATAAAAGCCTGCTATTCCCTTAATAATCTTGCCGCGAAGCTCCATCAAACCTCCAGAACCATTCTGTCCTCGTAAAATGAGGCTGTCGTAATCACGACAGCCTCTGACTATCATCAGCCAACCGAATCTGAATCAGTGTCGCCCGAATCGCCTTCACCGGAAGATGCACCTCCTCCGTCGGAAGAACCGCTTCCGGAATCCGATCCGTCATCAAGCGATCCCATGCTTACGGTAAGATCGATACTTGTTCCCGGTGCCACTCTGTCACCGACCGAGTAATTCTGATTCGTTACAACATCAGCTCCATACTCTTCTGAATAAGCCATTGTAATGTTTGCCACGTTAAGCCCAAGCTTAGCTGCAATATCTCGTGCATCGGAAAGTGATCTTCCGATGAAAGAAGGTATCTCAACAAGAAGCTCCTCGGCAATTCCCTCGCTCACATAAACTGTGATTGTATCACCGGGAAGAACTGTCTCCCCCGCCGCGGGAATGGTTCTGATAACCTTGCCCTTTTCAACCGTACCACTCTGCTCCGTTACAACGCTCGTCTGAAGTTCAAGCTTTTCCATCTTCTTGACTGCCTGCTCACCATCGGCGTCAGCATAATCCGCAAGCTCGAACTTAAGCTTCTCCATATCCTTGCCGACACTTACAGTGAGAGTAATCTCGTTAATCTCATCGAGATTGATGTATACATTTGCAGGAAGTGACTGCTCGGATACAAATCCGTCGGGATAATCGTCGCTGTATTCTTCATTGTACTTAATTACAAGCTTGTCCGAAATACTCTTAATGTACTCGGCAGCCGAGTCCTTTGTCCATCCGACAACATTTTTTATCTGCACCTGATTGTCCTCGGCAGTAACCGGCTTTTTAGGCTCCGGTTCCTGTTTGG